>NZ_WHOV01000112.1:0-19381 GCF_009765395.1 Pseudomonas sp. BAV 4579
ACTCTGGCCTGCATTGATCGCTGTTGGCGCGTCGACTTTTCAGACAGAGCCTAGAACGCTGTGTCTGTCACTAGGTTCACGGCAACGCTTCCAACCTGACCAGATAGCCCTGTTCTCCCTGGTAGCGCCCTGGGTTACCGCGTTGGTCCGTCAGCGCATGAACCACGAGCCGGAGCCCAGTGAGCCGACGGCCGCCCCGCCTTGGCAGGAGCGCCTTGAGCGGATGGCACGCCAAGTGGAAACGGCGCTGACCGGTCGTGAGCTGGAAGTGGCGCGCCTGGTCCTTAGCGGGTACTCCAGCAAAGAGGTGGCGCGCAAATTAGCCATTTCGGCTGAGACCGTGAAGGTGCACCGCACGCACGTCTACAGCAAGCTGGGCATCAAGTCGCAATCGGAGCTGTTCGCGGTGTTCCTGCAGGCTCAGCGCGGATGACGCCACAGATTTCCACCGCACAGTGCGATGAAGAAGGCAACCTGGGTCAGCATGACCATGGGGGGTCTCCTGTATGCGTGATGGGTTGATCAGCCGGCGGTGATAGTCATGCCGCCATCGGCCATGACCACCGAGCCGACCATGAAGCTTGCGCGGTCCGAGGTGAGAATGGCGACAATCTCGGCAATTTCCTCTGGCTGCCCAGCACGGCCAATGGGCGCGGTTTCGCCGTGCCGGGCAAGAAAACCCGGGCCGTCGCCGACCACGCCATTAAGGATGTTGGTGACGACGTCGCCAACGACGAACGCGTTGACGCGGATGCCGTGCGCGATGGCTCCGAGCACGAGCGTGCCGGTCAGTTGGGCCAGTGCGCCCCTTAGGCGCCGAGGGCGGGAAACGCACAGCCGGACGCGTATGAGGCCATGGTGACGATAGCTCCGGATTCGTTGGGCATCATTGTCTTGACGGCCTCACGGCACCAAAAGCGATCGTAGCGAGGAAAGCCAGTAAAACGTTTAGGTTTGCGCAGGTTGACACCGACCCGGAGTCGTTCGGCCGGGACCTAAATCAGCCACAGCCGCCAGGAGCTGCGTTCTTTGACCGACAACCGTGTCTGAGAGCCGGCCTATGTGGAAACGCGGCGCGACTAGGTGGCGCGCCGCGCATGCTCACCGTGGGCCGGGCGCTGCCGGCCATCGTAAGAGGGGGCATAGCCCCACGTATTTTTTCCACCAATCAAAGATGGGTACTGTATGTCCAATAGACAGGAGCCGCCATTAGGGCTATCTGCGGGCGATTTCGATGAAGACCCTAGAGATCCACGGCTCGAGCTGTCGCCTGCTGATATCGCGGCCGAAGTGGAACAAATTGCTCGGTACCAGGCTGAGCTGACGCTGGAGAAGACCCTGCTGGAGATCGACAAGCTCAACATCGAACTCACAGATCTGCGCGTCGACTCATTTCGAAAATGGGCCACGCTTGCAGCAGTAATCACCGGTATTATGATCACGCTTATATCGGCCTTGAATAAGGCCCCGGAGGCGCCGCCCTCCAAAGGAGTAGCGCATGAACGCACAAGCCATAAATGAGTCGAGACGCCGTAGGGTCGAAGCCACACGCGCTGAGGTTGACGCGGTCCTTGAGAAGTCTGCCAGGTACCGTAAGCGTCAGGCCAATCCTCTGTGGATCGCGGTGCCCGTACTCACCGGCGCGGCCTTTACTGCTGGCGTAGCCTATCTCGCCCACCTGCTCGTGTAACTCTGTCTCCGGTGAAGGAGCCCTCTCGCGAGGGCTTTTTTGTGCCTGCTATTCCTTCAAGCGCACAGACGCCAGGTCGCGTCGAGGAGCCGGCACTGCTCCTTCCCAGGCATCTGCCTGAGAGCCTAAAGGTGCGGGAATCAAGCACCCTAGTCGCTCGCTCAACCGCGTCCCAGTCGCTGAATCAGACTTTCAAGCAACTCCATGACCAGTTGGCGATCCTCGGCGCTGAGGGTAGCCAGGCGCGTTTCGAGATGTCGGGCCTGATCCTGAGGCCGGACACTTGCCTCGGTCAGCAAATCCGCTGCTTCACAGCCGAATACCTCCGCCAGAGACAATAAGCGCTCGATGTTAGGCATGACCAGACCGCGCTCAATGCGCGATACCGCCTCGTTGCCTATCCCCAATCGTTCGGCGATCTGCTCCTGGGTGAACCCGCAGCGAATGCGCTGCCGAGCAATGGCTCGCCCCACCAGACCTGCCAATGCCGCCGTATCGTACTCAGCCATGACGCCCTCCCTTCAACCTCAATGGTCGAGCGACACCCTGTTGACATGAAGGACATTAAAGGTTGAATATCAACTCTATAGGTTGTCTTGCTAAAGCTCGCCTAGCTGCTCATGGGCAGCTAGTGAGAGGGCAGGAATCCTCTTGGTCAACAGAGATATGGCTGGCCCGGCACCTTGGGCAATAGCACTTTTAAGGCTGCTGCGAAGGCTGGAATACCTTCAAGCCATCGAGTGAAGGCTGAAGTGCTGAGCGACCTGCCCGGACAGGATCGATTGATCGACCCCTAGACGGACGTTAGGAAAATCGAGGTATACGCATCATGACGCACACCAAGAACACGCGGATTTATCCGCTCCCGCAGAAAGGTATCAACGCCAGCCACTTCGCAAGCGACTTGTCGGACCTTTCAGATGACATCGAGCTGCGCTTTTCCGTATTGAAGGACCTACTCGATCAGCTTGACGCCAGCACCCTGGAAACAGATTCGCTTCGCGCCACGATTATCAAGATGACTGCGCAAGATCTGTTGGATGAGATGGTCATCATCCATCGCCGCAGCAAAAGCATTACGAACGCCTCCGCACTGGGCCTATGAGCAGTCCAAGCCCGCAGCGTGGCTCGATAAATCTTGATTAACCGCCACTGGCTTCTTCGCCGCGCTGCTCGGACCGAGCTTTGTTGTCGTCTAGCACACGCGACACCCTGACAGGCATGTTGAGCATCTTGCGAAGCGTCGCAATGTGGTTTTCAGCGACTTCGGGCGTTGAGCGCTTTGCGGGGGCTACTCGATGTGCCGGGCGTGGACGATGGCCCATGCCGAGGTCCCTGTTCGCCACGATCTGCACTGCCGGCCTGTCCCGCAATGCATAAGGCCGGAAACCTCCCGACTGCGCTCGTCTGATCAAGCCAAAAGCATAGGCCACTACGTTGCGTACCCCGCCGCTACGGTGTCTGGCGTCGAGCTCTGCCAACACCTGCTGACGCTGCTCCAAGGACAATTCATCAAGTGCCGTCAGCAGCTCCTGCAACTGCTCCTCATCAATTCCCGCGAGACAGGATGGAAGCGGAGCATTGCCCTTCGTGTTTTCCAGCTCTGAAGGATACGTACGTACTTTATACGTCTTACTACTGTACGTACTGTATTGGCCAATTGGTTCGTCGTGGACTTTGTTGGTCTGTGGCAGACCGGTTTGGCCTAAGCCGGACTCCACAGGTACCGCCCCGGAGATAGAGCTCCCAAACTCGCTTGGGATAGAAGCTCCATTAGGCACTGCCTCTTCACTGCGCTCACCCTGCGTGAACGCCTGACTTAGATGCTGCGCGATCCGCTGAATCGGATGCCCAGTCTCGTGCAGGCACGCTTGTAATAGACGGGCAAGCGTCTGGTCGGCAGTGCATGCCTGATCAAACGCTAAGGCACGCTCATGCACCCTGTAGCGCTCGCTCATCACCTTGCCCGTCATGGGGTCACGCTGCACACCGATCAGCGTGATCCAACCCGTCAGGCGCAGCACTTTCAGAACACGTCGCGCCGTCTCATAGCCCGCCCGCTGCCCTAACGGCGTGGTGGTGAGATAGCGTCGTAGCTGGCTCAGGCTCGTAAGCGAACTGACACCATCCGGGCCGCTCAGCACGCGCAAGACTTGCCAGCCGTTGCGCTCCAAGGGCGTCAGGCGCGGATCCACCAGCAGTGCGGTTGGCGTCGTGACCCAGTCAGTCGATGCGTAGCGCTCGTGTGCGGAATAGCTTGCCATTTCCTCTCCCCTACCAAGGCCTTTCGGCTGCCAGGCGAGTCTCTTTGGCACCAAGTGGTCTGTCCCGGATAAATCCGATTTGGCCCGTTACCGTATTTCTGTTGCATACCGAATGGTCTGCTGCAGACCAGAAGCCGATGAATCATAGGTGGGGAGAGCCCCCTAGCTTCACGTCTGAAATGATCATGGGCTATCTTCCGGGGCCGGAAGCGGGATAACTGTTTGGAGGGCGTGGCCAACGAGTGGTCGCGCCCCATGGGCACGTCGCTTAGGGATACCGATTCGCGATCATTGCTGGTAGAACCACAGACCTTGTAACCGGTTGCGGTTAGCATTTGAGAACGGCAGATTTGCCTGTTCATGGTCAATCCCATGGCCGGGCGTGACAACTCGATGAACAAGGTCAAGGTAGACTAATCGCCCACAGCCAATACTAAGCGTTCGGCTGCGTGCATTTATGGCAGGCCGTGCCGGGCAGGTTTCGGCCTGGCCGCTTCTCTTGGTTCTCGGTTGTCACCCCGTACGGTCCCTCTCCATACCGCGTGACAACGGTAGTTCCGGCTCCTTAACCGAACAAAGGAGCAGCATGAATGCACCATTTTTTCTTTTAAGCCCGAGCTCCGCCTCGGCTGTATTGACTCGCCGGAGTAATTTGAACTTAGGCGGTATCGATCTGTTTTGGCTGGTAAATAATTTCGGTCAACTTTTTTGGAATACCAGCTGGAACGCTGCGTGGCCTAGATCCCGATGGGCGGTGCTTTTTCAGAACCGTCCCCGAAACGAATCGGGGCTGAATCTATCAAGCAAATGGTTGCATTGTTGATCGTTGCCCCTGTGCTCTCCGGTACAGGAGCTCCTAGCAAACAATACCGTCAATGATTGCTGTGTTGGCTAAGCCGACTCTCGAAGTATTGCGCCGTCTCTTTGTCGGTGCAGTACAGATAGCAACCCTTCATCCCGCGTGTCATCAGTGTTCGGTACGTATTTTTGATGATCAGGTCTGTTTCACTTTTCGCGAGGGTGGGTTGCTCTTTCATCATTTTTTTCCAACCGCGAATCGATTTATCGTGCTTGTCGCGCTTATCCGGGGATGTCACTACCTGACCGTCACGTACGACCAGATCTGGCCCGATAATCACCCCGATGTAGTCGACTTCCAACCCTTGGCAGGTATGAATGCAGCCAACCTGCTCGATGGAGTTCTCAGCGATGATCCATAGGCTGCCATCCTGATCCAAGTTCCATTGGCGTTTGTAGTCACCAATGACGATATCAGCAGCAGCAGCGTCTTTTTTGCTCAACCAAGGCCAGCAATAGCCGGCGACCACACGAGCTTTGTTTCCTTGGTTTTTTTCATTGATCGCTTCATGCATCGCCTGAGGTGAGTCGAACACCTTAAATTCGTACTCCTGAGTCTCAAGCGTCGGATTTGCCGTCGAGCGAATGTCCAGCGTGTCATCCAGCCATGCTAGGTAACCGTTAGAACCACTGCAGCGAAACTGCGAAGACAACTCATACTCTTCCACCACAGCACCCTTGGCTTTTGCAAAGGCGCGTATCGCCTGCTTACTGCCGATATCGCTAAAGGTTACACGCTGGTCTTCATCAATGAAGAAAATTGAGCATTTCGCTGACTCAATCAGCTCCTTGATCTGGTTCTCCCCAAGGTTTCCGTAAAGCCCGCTTTTCTCATTCAGCCGATGAGCTTCGTCCACGATAAGCGCATCGAATGTGTTGGGCTCAGTGTCAATGAATGCCCCAGAGCCTGAAAAGAAATTCGAGAAATGGCTGCGCTTAATGGTGCCAACCAGTTTGCTTTCGTAGACCTTACGTGGGGCTGCATTCTTGGAGACGTATTTGCTCATCAGCTTCAATTCGGTGAGCTTCACCAGCAGATTGATAGCAAGAACAGTTTTCCCGGTGCCAGGTCCACCTTCGATGATCATCACCTTGGGTGCTTGGTCCGAGGCCTCACTTGCCGCCGCCAGCGCCGATTCAAAGATTGCTTTCTGATCGTCAATCAGTACGAACTCGGGTTTGCCTTTCATCAACCCGTCCAAGGCTTCAGCTAGCGCCTTGGACGGGCGAATTTTCCCTTCGGACAGCTCGTAAAGAACCTCTTTGTTGTCGCCATGAGTTATATGCTTTTTCAGAAAGCCTCGAAGTTTACTGAGCTCTTCCGGACCTTTCAGGAACAACGGAGCCTTGCTGATATGGGGCTCGTAGTGAGCTGAATCTATGATGCCGTCGCTGACATAATTATGGAGATAGGCGCAAGGATGGATTTCGATGCTTTTGTCATACACCGCCTCGTTAAAACCTTCCAACAGCGCCGCATATGACCACACCTGATAGGACGGGTGAATGGTCTCAACGAGGCCGCCACCCAATGCCGTTTTGACGATAGCGTCCTTAGCAGTGGCGTTGGCCTTGCTCCATTGCTTCAGCTCGATCAGCACGGCTTTTTTTGCTTGGTTCTCGTCGCGACCGGTGAGTAGAAAGTCGATTCGCTTCGATGACTGTGGAATGTGCAATTCAATGGCCAGCCCTACATCGCTTGGCAGATCCTCATCTCTCAGGACCTTGGCCATGTACGTTAGGGACCCTTGCCATGACCTGATTTCCGAGGTGCCAACGTTCTTACCGGTAGCATCCTTGTAATGTCTGAGGATCACCTCCTCAATGTCATCGTTATCGTTGTCTTTAAGAAATTGCTGTTTGGTCGCAGCGTATACGATCACAGGTTGTCCTTAGGTGCGTGTTGGTCAAAGTCGGTCGTACTTTTTGCTGTTGCTTCTAGCTTTATCCACAGGGTACTTCTGGCCATTCGAGGCGAGTTTCTGCGTTACGGCGTCGTTGAGGTCAATGCCGAGTACAGTGCTCAGGCGAACCAGGTACATCAATACGTCCGCCAGTTCGTCCTTCACGGCTTGGCCTATTTCGGGATCTGTTGCGGCGGAGATCGAGTCGGCATCGCTCATCCATTGGAAAATCTCGCATAGCTCGCCTACCTCGCCAGTGAGAGCTAGGATGAGATTTTTGGGAGAGTGGAATTGCTGCCAGTCGCGATCATCTGCGAAGCGCTTGAGGGATGCGGCAAGATTCACGACCTCAACGAGTGGTGCGAATGAGCTATCTGAGTCAGTCACAGGCCTATCCCTTGGTGGGCTAACGTCTATAGGAGGTCCAGAGCTAGATTGTAAGATCTTTCGCTGTTAGCGCAGCCTTTATGTGAATTTTTTTAGCAAGCTACTGGTCAGCCGATTGACTCATCGATCAGGACAACCGCCATGGTAGCCGAATAGGGTGAGATCTGATTTCGCTATGAATCTAAGCGTTTGAGACGATGCGGAAGCTATGCCTTGATATCGATTGAGACCGTGTAATCAGGAGACCGAGGAGGCTTATAAAGTCAAAAGGCTTAAGATTAATTTTTAGGATATTGCATCTGGAAGTATTAGCTAGCATGTAAAAACCTACGAGCTAAAAATATGAATTCGGTCGAAATTTTTGCATTATATAAGTATTAAACATTATATGACACCTGCCCCGATCGCTATTTTAAAACTCGGCCTCTCAAGATCACTATCTTTGAGCTAGACACGCTCACCAGACACAACTGACACTTTAGTGAGGCTTGACACCGAGCACCGGATAACTTAACCGATAGCGCTAACGAAACGAACGATGTCCTGCTTTAAACCGCTAATGCCGCCTAAATTTCGGACAAAAAATTCCAGTAGCCAAGCAGATCCACATGGTTGAGCAGACAGAAGAGGAACATCTGGAGCTGCTTGCGCGAGGACCTTGAGGCACTAAGTCGAGTTGGCTCTGCTTGGCGTCGAGCGGGTGACCTTTATGCATCCGTTTGGTAATAAGCAGGACAGATTCGAGCAGCAGTCCCTGTTTCGACCAACGATACTGATGTACTGCCGCAATATCGTTGATCTGCTGGCAAGAAACTTGATCAGGTTCGCCGGTGCCTAGGCCAAGCGCAACGCGCCAACCACGTCTTGGTGACGCTGCGTCACCCTAGGTTGCTAGGACGCGCTCCGAAGCGGTAAATTTGTATTGTCATGGTCAATCCCATGGCCGGGCGTGACAACCCGATGATCAAGGGCGCGGTAGCCTAATCGCCCACAGCCAATGCTAAGCATTCGGCTGCGTGCATTTTATGGCGGGCCGTGCGGGGCAGGCTTCGGCCTGGCCGGTTCCCTTGGTTCCCGGTTGTCACCCCCGTACGGTCCGCCTCCATACCGCGTGACAACGGTGGCGGCGGCTCCTCAACCGAACCAAGGAGCAGCATGAATGCACCGTCTTTCTTTTAAGCCCGAGCTCCGCCTCGGCGCTATCAGGTCGCCATATACCTCTACAACGGAGGTGTGCCATGGCTGAGAAGAAGCCCTCTGTGGTCCCCTTCCCCAGCAAGCCAATCGCGCTTAACCAAATGGATCTCTCCACTCGGTCTATCGAAGCCGATGCAGATCTTCGTGCCTCGATGCTAGGTGACCTGCTAGTTCAGCTGGCAGAGTGCGACTCCGGTCATTCTGACGAGCTGCGGCTAAAGGTTGCCTGCAACATCGCTCAGGAACTGCTAGACGAGATGGTCACGCTATATCGCCGGGCGATCTCTAGTTCTCGTTGCGCCAACGCTCAATCGACCATCGTCGATTAGAAGCGGTGGCTGGGATGGTCTATAGCAACCATCCCAGCCTTCTAAAGCGTCACACTTCCCGCTAAATACGCCTTACATCGAGCACCTGTCGTAACAGTCTCCATGGGTCTGTAGCCAAATCGGCTCTACCTGAAAGGCAGTGCTCTACCGGCTTTTTTGATATAGGCGCAGCGTCTCGGCTACAGGGCGCTGATGCGGCCACCTTTACTCCGCCGCTGCGACGATAGCGATCTCGACCAGCAATTCCGGCGCGGCAAGCTTGGACTCAACTGTAGCCCGTGCAGGTGCCTCCCCTTCCGGTGCCCAGGCGTCCCACACCTCGTTCATACCGGCGAAGTTGGCCTGGATGTCCGACAGCCACACCTGGGCGCTGAGAATGCGCGTCTTGTCCAGGCCGACCTTGGCCAGGTAGTCGTCGATCTTCTGCAGCACCTGTGCGGTCTGCCCCTTGATGTCCTGGGTGCGATCGTTGGCCGTCTGGCCGCCGACGAAGGTGATACCGCCCTTGTACTGGACGACCCGGCTCATACGCTGGTTGGTTTCGATACGGGTAATGGGTTGCATATAGGCTCCTAGAGTGGCCTGAGGGTTGAGGAATCTCTGTGGAAGCGATCGATGACGAAGGCCGTAAGATCGATGGGTGAAGACTCGCCCAGCACCAGCTGCGCGACGCGCTGGCCGGTGCCGAGGCTCATCTGGAAACCGCTGCCGCAGTAACCGAACGAGTAGGTCAGGCCACTCGCGCGACTGCTGCTTGAGATGACGGGCAGATCGTCCTCGGTGAAGGCTTCGATACCGGACCAGGCACGGTTGATGCCCAGATGCCTGAGGTGCGGAAAGAGATCCGTCACGGTCTGGGCGCTGGTCACGAGACGGGCGATATCGACCTCGCCGTGGCGGGCATCGTAGTCCAGGACACCGATCAGCTTGCCGCCAATGACCACCGTGCCGTTGTCGAATTGCTTGAAGGACAGGGCGCGACCGGTGGCGCCGAGCACCTGCTTGCAGAAGGGCGCCACTCGATGGGTCACCATCAGCATCAGGCCTTGCGGATGGGTGGGTACCGGCTCGCCCACCTCGGCAGCCAGGCGCCCCGCCCAGGCACCGGCCGTCACGACCAGCTGGTCCGCCTCGAACTTTCCCTTGCGCGTTTCGACCTGCCAGCGCGGGCCGCGCTGGGTGATGGATAGCGCAGGCGTCTGCTCGTGCAGCACCATACCCAGGCGCTCCGCCGCCTGCCGAACCGCCGTCACCACACGGTAAGGCGTCGCGTAGCCATCGTCTGCCACCCAGATGCCCCCCACCACATGGGGCGCCACCGTCGGTAGGAGTTCGAAGACCTCCTCCCGATTGATGAGCACCTCATGGGTGAAACCGTGCGCCTGGAGGTGGGCGACTCGGTCCCGGCATTCCTGCAGTTCTGCGTCGGTTTCGGCCAGTTTGAGCTGGCCGCTGGCGACGAAACTCGCGTCCGTCCCCAGCAGCGCCGGCAGGTTGTGCCAGAGCGCGCGGGACGCCAGCGCCAGGGGGATTTCCGCGAGATGCCGGCCGAGCGTCCGCACCCCGCCGGCGTTTACCCCAGAGGCATGCCGTCCGGCGTAATCGGCTTCGAGCACGATTACCCGCACGCCGCGCTGCGCGAGATGCCAGGCCGTGCTCAAGCCATGCAGGCCGGCGCCTATGACGATCACGTCCGCCGTCCTGTCAGCCACTGGCGAGCTCTCCCAAGGTAATGGGCTTGATCGGTGGCCGAATGCGGTAGTAGCCCACCTCGTCGGGCGTGAGTCCGCGGGACTTGGCGATGATCTCGGTGACGGTCAGTCCGCACATGCGCCCCTGACAGGGCCCCATGCCGCAGCGACCGAAGGATTTCGCCTGATTGGGCCCGCTGCAGCCCAGCTCGACGAAGCGCCGGATGTCTCCTGCCGTTACCTCTTCGCAACGGCAGACCATGACGTCATCGCGGGTGGGAATCCGGTTCTCCTCGCGCGGGCGATACAGGGCATCGAGGAAGGGACGAATGCGCAGGTTGCGCTCCAGCTCGGCGTGCAAGGGCGCAGCCTGGGCATCGCGCTGGGCCGGGGTGAGCTGGCCGAGGCTACGCGCCAGCCCGAGCGCCGCGAGTTGCCCCTGCAAGGCCGCGGCCTGGGCTCCACCGATGCCCGCGCCATCGCCGGCCACCGAGATGAAGGGCACATCGAGCGCACCCCACTGATCGGTTTCCGGCACGAAGCACAGCTGCGCATCATCCCAGCGATGCTGGGCCCTGAGCGCCTGGGTGAACTGGATGTTCGGCACCACGCCCTGGTGCAACAACACGGTGCTGGCCGACACCCGTTGTGCCTGCCCGTCGACGACGAAGCTGAGCGCCTGGGCCTGCCCTTCCCCCTCGACCTGTAGCTGCTCGGCACCGGTGTAGTGCGGGACCTCGCCTTTGCGCAGAGCGCGCAATAGCGAGACACCCTTGCGCAGGTAGGGCCAGGCCCTCAGCGCCGCCAGCAGGTGTCCACGGGCGCGCCAGTAGTCCTCACGGCGGCTGGTGTCCACCAGGGCAGCGATGGGTATGCCCGCCCGCAGGTATTGCCAGCCGAGCAGATAGAGCAGCGGTCCGCACCCGGCCAGCACCACCGGTCCCTGCGGACCGATGCCAGCGGTCTTGAGCAGAATCTGCGCGGCCCCAGCGGTCATCACACCGGGCAGGGTCCAACCGGGAATCGGAAAGGGCCGCTCCATCGCGCCGGTCGCCAGCAGCACGGCCCTGGCGGCGAAGGAACGTACCCGTCCGTCCTTGAGATAATGCACCTGACGCTCGCGGGTGATCTGCCAGACGGACGCACCCGTCTCGTGGCGCACGGTCGTGCTCTTCAATGCATCCGCCAAGTGGGCGCCGGCCACATAATCCGGCCCGAGCAGCGTACGCCGGGCCGCTGAGGCGCTGGCGATACCGCGATAGATCTGTCCGCCGACCGCGGCCTGCTCGTCGAGCAGCACGACGGAAAGGCCCAGGTCCGCCAGGGTTCGCGCCCCGGCCATGCCGGCAGGACCCGCGCCGATGACGACGACGTCTATAGGTTCGAGATTCATGGCTGTACCTCCATCACCACGGGTTCGGCGGCGGTGAAGGGCAGCTCGCGGGCACCCTGCTGCGAACGGATACGCATGCCGTCGGCCGCCTCAATCAGGCAACTCTGGCGACTCGGCACCCCGTCGATCTCGACCAGGCATTCGAAGCACACGCCCATCATGCAATAGGGTGCACGAGCTTCACCGCCTACCGGCGAGGTGCGGAACTGCCGTACGCCGGCCAGCAGCAAGGCGGCCGCGACCGTGAGACCGCTCGGCACCTGGAAGGCCTGGTCGTCGAAGGTCAGGGTGATGAGACGGCCGCCTTCGGCGTCCACGCGGCGAAACAAGGAATCAGTGGGCATGGGAAAACACCTCCCCGGTGAGAAAACGTTCGCCAGCGAGCACCGCCAGCTCTTCCGGCTGTTCACCGCCCCGCACCCAGGGCGCGATCCGGGTCGCGTGCGCCGCGGCCAGGGTCACGCCGCTGTGGCAGGTGACGACGAAGGCCCCGGGATGCGACGCGGACTCTTGATAGATCGGATAACCATCCGGGCTCATGACGCGCAGGGCGCCCCAGGCGCGCACCAGGCGCACGTCAGCCAGTAGCGGGAAGGTGTTGACGCCACGCTGGGCGATCCTGGCGAGCACGTCGGTGGTGGTGAGATCGTTGAAGCCGACCTCCTCCATGGAATCGCCGAGCTGCACGCTGCCCTCGTCGGTCTGGCGCACATTGATCGTCGGGTAGTCCAGGAAAGGGCGAACCCGCTCGCTGACCAATACCTGCCCACGATTCGGCGCGACCGGGGCATGCAGTCCGACCTGCTCCCCCAGCGGGCGATTGCCCAGGCCCGCCGCCAGCACCAGGCGCGGCGCGGTGAAGCGCTGACCGGGGGTGACCACGGTGAATTCGCCAGGCGCGGAATCGATCCGCTCGACCGGCATCCGCCCCAGTATCGTCGCCCCGTGGTGCTGCGCTCCCGCATGCAAGGCCCGCAGGAGCTTGAGCGGATTCACGTGGCCATCCATGGGTGTGTAGCTCGCCCCGACGACCTTGGGACCGATACCGGGCAAGCGTGCCCGCAGATCCGCCTGATCCAGCATTTCGAAGGGGTAATCGCCCAGGCCCGCCTGCATACCTGCCAGCCGCGCCTGGCGCTCCGCCAGCTCCTGATCGGAAAAACACATGTGAAAGCCGCCGGGCTGCTTCAGGCGGACATCGACGTCCGTCTCCTTCAGCAGGTCCTCGGCCAGCCCGGCCCAGGCCAGCGCCGAGGAACGCGTCCAGCGGGAATATTCGAGGCGGTCGAAGCCCTTGCCCTGCACCCAGACCAGACCGAAGTTGCCCCGGGAGGCGCGGAAGGCGTCATCGCCCTGGTCGAGCACCAGCGTCCTGGTACCGGCCTTCGCCAGGCCATAGGCGACCGCCATGCCGACCAGTCCACCGCCAACCACGATGACCTCCGCCGGGGTGGACACGCTGCTGTCATTCATTGCTTCTCTCCGATCAGCACCCGATCCAGGCCGACGAGCCGATCCAGCAGCAGCATCACCGCCAGGGTCCCCAGGATCAGCACCGTGGAGGCCGCCGTGATCAGGGGATCGATGGTCTGGGAGATCTGGTTGTACATGGCGACCGGCAAGGTCGTGGTGCCGGGTGTGGCGACGAAGACCGTCATGGTCAGCTCGTCGAAACTCTGGATGAAGGCGAGCAGCCAGCCCCCCACCACGCCGGTGCGGATCCGCGGCAGGATCACCCGCCAGAAGGTCTGCAGCCGGTTGGCGCCCAGGGATAGCGCCGCGTGCTCCGCATCGCGCTCCAGGCCGATGGTGGATGCCAGGGTCAGGCGCAAGGCATAGGGCAGCACGACGATGACGTGGGTGATGCTCAGCGCCCACAGCGAACCGCCCACCTGGGCAAGGGAAAAGAAGCGCAGGAAGGCGATCCCCAGCACTACCGAGGGAATCATCAGCGGCGACATCAGAAAGCCGGTGATCGCCCCGCGTCCGGGAAAGTCGTAGCGACTGATCGCCAGCGCCGCGGGGACCGCGAGCAAGGTCGCGACCGTCGCCGACACCAGGCCCAGCTTGAGCGACAGCCAGAAGGCATCGACCATTTCCTGGTTGGCCCACAGCGCCTCGAACCAGCGCAGCGACAGGCCACCGGAAGGCAATGAAATGAAGCCTTCGCCGGTGAAGGACACCGCCATCACCACCACCAGCGGCGCGACGATGAAGGCGATGAACAGCGTATGAAAGGCAAGGGAGAAGAAACCGTTCCGGTACATGGCGATTACTCGAAGACGTGTTTGAAACGGCGCTCGGCCAACCGGCTGCAGCCCACCACGATCACTAGGTTGGCGATCAGCAACAGCACCACGATGGCGGCGCCCAGCGGCCAGTTCAGCGAACCGAGGAATTCGTCATAGGCGGCCGTCGCCACCACCTTGAGGCGACGGCCGCCGATGATCGCGGGGGTGGCGAAGGCCGAGGCCGCCAGGGCGAAGACGATGATCGAGCCCGAGAGGATTCCCGGCACGATCTGCGGCAGCACCACCCGCCTGAAGGTCGTCATCCGCGAAGCGCCGAGCGACAAGCCGGCCTGCTCCACCTGCAGATCGAGCTTTTGCAGGCTGGCCCAGACGGCGATCACCATGAAGGGCACCAGCACATGGGTCAGTGCCAGCACGACCCCGAACTGGGTGAACATCATGCGGATCGGAAAATCGATGATGCCCAGCGCCTGCAACGCCTGGTTGATCAGGCCGTTGTTGCCCAGCAGGATGGCCCACCCCAGGGTGCGCACCACCACCGAGATAAGCAGCGGACCGAGTACCACGAGCAGGAACAGCGACCGCCAGGGTGCCCGCATGCGGGCAATGATGAGCGTCTCCGGCACGCCGATCAGGACCGAACAGACGGTCACCGCGAGCGCCATGCCGCCGGTTCGCAGGAAGATCTCGTGGAAATAGTCGTCGCCGAACACCTCCAGGTAGTTGGCGAGCGAATACACGGGAATGACGCCCTTGGTGTCACTGAACAGGTTCAACGACAGCATGGCCGTGAGCACCAGCGGCGCCGCCAGCAAGGTCAGGAACACGAGGAGCGCAGGACCGGTCAGCAGCCAGGGGGCGCTGCCGACCCGCTCGGCATCATAGGTGGCCATGGGACACCTCCCGGCCGAGCAGGCGCAGGTCATCATCCAGCCAGGTCAGGCCCACCTCCTCCCCTTCCAGCGGCGGCGGCGCGCCGAGGTTCGGCTGCGTCAGATTCACCGGCCCCAGGGGGCTCTCGACACCGATCAGCCAGAGGTTGCCGAGGAACACCCGCATGCGCACCGTGCCGCGCAACCGGGCTTCGGCAGGATCGGCCAGGCGGATCTTTTCCGGCCGCAGGTAGACGTTGACGTCGCCGTCGAACTGATGTCCCTCATGAGGGACGTGCAGCATCAGGCCATCGACCTTGACCTCGTAGCAGCGTGGCTTGCGGTTGTGGACGGCACCAGGGAAGGCATTGGTCTTGCCCAGGAAGCTCGAGGCGAAGGGCGACTGGGGCCGCTCGTAGGTCTCGAACGGTGAACCGATCTGCACGATGCGCCCGCCGTGCATCACCGCAATGCGATCGCTCATGGTCATCGCCTCCACCTGGTCGTGGGTGACCAGGATGGTGGTGATACCGAGGTCGCGCTGGATGGCGCGCAACTCGATGTGCATGTCTTCGCGCAGCTTGGCGTCGAGGTTCGACATCGGCTCGTCCAGCAGCAACAGGTCCGGGCGGATCGCCAACGCCCTGGCGATGGCCACCCGCTGGCGCTGCCCGCCGGACAGGGCCTTGGGATAGCGTTCGCCCAGGCCCTGCAGCCGAACCATGTCGAGCGCCGACTTCACCCGCTCTGCCCTTTCGCTACGCGGCACGCCGCGCATCTCCAGGCCGAAGCTGACGTTCTCGGCCACGGTCATGTGGGGAAACAGGGCATAGCTCTGGAACACCATCCCCAGTCCGCGCTTTTCCGGGCGGACATGGGTGATGTCACGACCGTCCAGCACAATGCGCCCGGCGCTGGGCTGTACGAAACCCGCAACATTTTGCAGCGTCGTGGTCTTGCCGCAACCCGAAGGGCCGAGCAAGGAAAGAAATTCGCCTTTCTCCACGGCCAGATCGAGTCCGGCAATGGCGGTGAAGTCACCATAGGTTTTGACGAGTCCGTCGAGGATCAGGAAAGCCATGGGCATGCCTCCGGCGATCACGAAGGCGTGATCGCTGTTCGTCCAAGGGAGGTGGGAGCGACCGATTGCTAGGGAAAAACCAGCCACTCGATCATTGAGCGAGGTGGAACCGGACGATGGTGAAATGGACGTGAGGGCTTGGCGCTACAACTAGCGGATGGGCAGTCCGGCGGGACCATCCTCTCCACTCGCAATCCCCAGTGTCATTTCATCGCCGCCTGGTCGGTACGCCCTCTACCGCTCGATGGTCCTGTTCCAGCGCGTCGTCCACTCGGAACGCTTCTGGTTGATGGTGTCCCAATCGACCTTAAGCAGGCTGTCGACCTTTTCCTGTCCGTAAGGCATACGGGAAGCCAGTTCTGGTGGCAGCTTCACGGTGCGATTGACCGGCGCGAAGCCGTTGCTTTCGGACTGGATCTTCTGGATTTCCGGCGACAGCACGTACTGAATGAATTGCTGGGAAAGTTCGGACTGCGCATTGGGCGTGACGGAGCAGGCGGCGACCTGGAGGGCTACCGCGCCCTCCTTCGGATAGATGAACTTGAGCGGAAAGCCGGTGTTCTGCAGCGCCACCGCCCGGCCACTGCCGTACACCGCCATGACCACATCACCGTTCTGTATCATCCCGTCCATCTCGCCCGGGGCGCTGACCCAGGCCAGCACGTTGGGCGCGATCTTCTTCTCGAACACCGCGAAGCCCGGATCGATGTCTTTCTCGCCGCCGCCATTGAGCCGCGCCATCTCGATCAACGAATGCAGGCCATAGGTGTTGGTGATCGGCGGCATGCCCAGCAGCTGCCGGTACTTCGGATCTTCCAGATCGGTCCAGGACGTCGGCGCCGCCCAGCCGCGCTTCTTGAAGGCTTCTTCGTTGTAGCCGATCCCCGTGGCCACCATACCCACTGCCGTGGCCTCGGGACTCAGCCGCGCCAAGGGATACAGGTCCTGGTAGACCGGCGCATCCGTGAGTTTTTCACAGAACCCCAACTGCAGTGCCTGGTACATGGGACCATCGTCCATCATGGCGACGTTGATCTGCTGCCGCCCTTTCTGGGCCTGCAGTTTGGCCAGGGTTTCCGTCGAGTTGCCCGACACATACACGACCTTGACCCCATGCGCCTTTTCGAATGCGGGAATGACGCGGGTCTTGTACATCTGCTCAGTTGAACCGCCGACGCCGGCGACATACAGCGTGGTTTCGGCGTATGCAGGCAGCGTCATGCCAGCAGTCGCTGCGGCCAACAGCAGCGCGGACAGACCCTGACGCCAGGAGATGGATGAGGTACGGACGAGATACGGACTGGTCACGGGCAATGCTCCCTTTTTTGCGTTGCGGCAGATCGAGAACGTCGTGAGGACACGACCGGAAGATCCAGGCATCCGCCTCCGAGGACATCGCGATAACCGCCATTCGGAAACGCTTTCTTTTTATGGGGCCATTTGGCTTGTGACCGAGTATTGTCAGGCTGAACCCATAGGGTCAAATACGAAGGTACGGGTTAAGTATTCATATTTGATATGGAGAGCCCTGTTGAATCTCAGACAGATCGAAGCCTTCCGCAGCGTGATGCGTCTAGGCTCCATGACCGCGGCCGCCGAAGCCCTGCACACCTCGCAGCCCAACGTCAGCCGATTGATCGCACAGCTGGAATTGAGTACCGGACTCAAACTGTTCGAGCGCGCGGGGGTACGGCTGATACCCACGAAGGAAGGCAGCGCCTTCTTCCAGGAGGTGGAGCGGGCCTATGTGGGGCTGGACAGCCTGCGTCAGTCAGCCAAGAACATCCGTAACCTGGGAACCGGTCGCCTACGGATCGCCGCTGTGCCGTCCACCGGACTCACGCTCATTCCTCACGTCATCAAGGACTTCGTCGCGACCCGCCCTGAGCTGACCGTCTCCCTGCACATGAACGCCTCGCCCACTGTGGTGCAGTGGGTGCAGTCCCAATTCTGCGATCTTGGCGTAGTGGTCCAGCCCAGCGACGCCGGCCCTCTGGAAACGCTGCTGATCACCCGGCTCCGCGCCGTCTGCGTCTTGCCGCCAGGCCATCGACTGGCTTCAAAGAAAGTCATCAAGGCGCAAGATCTCCATGGCGAGAACTTCGTTTCCCTCTGCCATGGCGACGGCACCCGCGAGCAGATGGACAGAGTCTTCGAGCAGGCCGGCGTCGAACGCAAGCTCGCCGTGGAAGGCCAATACAGCTCGATCACCTGCGAGATGGTCGCCTCCGGCATGGGCGCCGCCCTCATGAGCCCGAACGTTGCCCAGGATTTTCTGCACAAGGGCATCACTATCCACCGTTTCGAGCCCGAGCTGTTGTTTCCGGTTTACGTCGTTGCCCCTGTAGGATCGGGACAGACGCCGTTGGCAACAGACTTTATCCTGGCGCTACGGAAGCATTATGCACGGCACTTTCCGCAGTGAGAGCTGATTGCCATGGCCCTCTTTCCGCTTGAGGGTTGCTGTAACGAAATTTATATCGGTTTTCCGAAAAGACGTAGGATGCGACAGGCCACGCATTCGACTAACTCTCTACGAAGGACCTGTTGCCCCCTCGGACGCCAGGTTCAGACCAAGGGAATCAAAGGCTCTATTACCCTAGCGCCGAGTCCAGATAGCGGGGTTCTCAACAGCCAACTGCAACGGTCTAACTTGCGTGGCAAAGACGCTCCGAACGATGTCCGGCGTTCTGAGCAGGCACTGGTCATCGGAACGATTTTCATAACCTCTGCACACACAAGAGGAGAACTCATGGCTATCAATGCGGAACTCAAAGCTGAAATCTTGCGCCGCCTGTATCACTCGCATCCGGCAGGCCTGGGTAATGAAATTCTCGATAATCATCACGGGGAAAATGCCGTTATGGAGGTTCTCCACGACCTGCAAGAGCATGGACTGATTCATAAGGGCAATATCCACGTTGGCGCTCAAGGCGAGCGCTCCCTGGTACTGCCCATCAAGCTAACTTCTGCTGGCGCAGATGCTGCTAAAGACGCTGAATAACATCAGAGGCCCAGTGCTAACGCCGGGCCTCTCTTGCTTTTATTGGCTAGTCCAAAGCAGCGGCTGACTCACAAGCAGCCTAGCTGCACGCGCTACAGGCAGTGGTCGACGAGCGCCCTCGGACCAGGGCCTTCATACGCTGCTATGAGCAATAACAGGACCCGCGGCCTAAGGTAATGTCAGGTTCTATTAAGCGTGGACATTTCTCTATGGCTGCGCAAGCAAGGGGCGAGACTCCAGCCAGATACGCATGACCCTAACCAGCAAGGCTCTTGCAGCAACCTGGTTAAACGCCATCGGAGTTTTGCACCAATGGAATCGCTAGCGTGTCTGCCTGGATTTTGATTCTGTTTTGATTAGCGCCCACAAACGAAAAAGGCCCAAGCCACTAAGAGCTTGAGCCTTCTCGTTAATTTGGTCGGGACGGAGTGATTCGAACACTCGACCCCTTGCACCCCA
>NZ_WHOV01000113.1:0-2164 GCF_009765395.1 Pseudomonas sp. BAV 4579
CATTGCCATCACAGGAACAGGCTAGCAAACACGACTTTTCAGACAAGCCCTAGGAAGTTAAAGATTGGGATAACCCAACTATTCCTCTGCCGGCAGGTCGGCGAAGATGACTTGGATCTGCTCCGGACTTGTCTTCCGTCGTGGTCCTGACTGACGAGCATTCTGCCTAGTCTTGCCCGCAGCAGAAGCCCAAGCTTTCGCTACGAGCCATCTCTGCTGATCATGATCGTTACAGGCTACAGTCTCTCGACCCATCAGCTCTGCGATCTTTTCGCATAGTACGCGCTGCTCATCTGTAGGCAGGCTCGCGCTCTGTATGCGTAGCTGCCCTTCACGGAGAGCTTTAACGAGTTGAGATGTGACCATTGGCTTGTGGCTGTACGTATCCACGATGGGAGTCGCAGTTAAGAGAAAGACCGGCGCGCTCCTTGTGCCGGAAAGGTTCAGCTGAATCTCTGGAGCGAACCTAAAGGCTGCTTTGGCCGGGCAAGCCTCAGCAGGCGCAGTTTGGGCACTGCTGGAAAAATCATCGTGTCGAAATGTGCAGGAAATATGCACAGATGGTTGTTCTATCGATGCGCAGCAGTGCTATGTCCTTGGTCGTCCAGCGCGCTCAGCTATAAGGCGAGCTAGGGCATCTGCGATCACTTCTGAGTTCGCTTCGAGAGTGAGCATGTGTTGCTCGACAGCATCACCCACATTCATAGAGCCTCGATCAACCACCCACGCAGTAAGCTCCTCAATGGAGGCGCCCAAGGCGTTCTGATTTTCGTGGAGGCGATAGAGTAAGGTAAGCAGCGGATCTTCCATGGCGACCTCCTGGAAAAGCCTTAGCATACCGTACAGCTGTAACTCACGAGAAAGGCCCGGACTCTATTGTGCGAGCGTTGGCTCAATACCTTGGGCTGACCGAGCCCAGGCGTTAAGCGTAAATCAAAGGCGAAAAAGTGTGTGCTCACTGCCGAGCCCAAGCCGCGCGTGGTGCGCGTAGAAGTGCCAGTCCAGGTGCCGTGCCGGGTGAAGGCGCCGGCGGTGCCAGCTTGGGCGGCGGATGGACTGCGGAGGGAGGGCAGTCTAGAGGTGAAGGTCCGGGCGCTGCTGGCTGAGCGCCAGCAGCGTATCGGCTATGAGCGTGAACTGGCGGCGGGGGTGACCGCCTGCCAGTAGTGGAAGAAAAGGGCCGTACTTCAGTACGGCCGCCCAAGACCCTGTCGGGGGAGCGCTGCTTGGGCGAAAGAACCATCGTGCTCTCGGATGGCTGTTGCTGGAAGCAGGACAGATGAGTTTTGCCGATTGGGCCGCTTGAGTTAGGTAAGTGGGTTAAAGGCTCGGCAATGGCGTATAGGAGATTTACCAGGGGTCAGGCACCGCTGTAAGGAGCGCGCCGCCGATTACCAAAATTGAAAGTGCGAGCACCGCCAGGGTGAAACGACGCTCCCCGTCCTTCATGGAGTCTTGCGCTGAGCACGCTGCGTAGAACGTGCCCATTCCAGAAGAGAGTTCTCCTCCTCCGTCCGATCATCTACGCCACGTTCCTCGAGCTTCCTAATGATCTGACTAACCAGATCGGGGTCGACTCGAGCCTGGTTAATCACCATGCTCAGGTTTAGGTGCTCCAGAAGCTTGATGTGCGTACTGAGTTCTCCGTCTCGTCTGGCCATAGCCGCCTCTAGGGTGGTGGCGGCTTAAGCCGTCATAGGGGTCGATAGACCCAGCAGATACGGCGAAGTGCCGCCGTTTGGCTTGCAGCTACCATACGTCAAAGACCATAGCGGACAGCACCACCACGATCACCGCTGCTGCCATCACACAGAACACAAGGGCGCCTATGTAGGCAGTTCCCTTTTGCATAGATACCCCAAGATGCGGAATGCAGGTAACGGTCTACACCTTTCCTGTCACACCGTTGTAATAGCAGAATGACATTGGCAAATAATCAGACAATTGGTTTGTGTGTGAGGGTGGCAGAACGCCGGAGGAGGGAGAAAATCGTTTCCGTATCGAAATCGGCAAGCCGCGCCGTTACTGGGCTGGAGCCCTATTCAGCAGGTATGACTTACGGAAATGAAAAAGCTACGCAGGCCGCGCCATTGCTGGATTTACCGGCAGACTTGAAAACCGCCGACTCGCAAGGGTCCCAGAGTTCGAATCTCTGCGCTTCCGC
>NZ_WHOV01000114.1:0-13719 GCF_009765395.1 Pseudomonas sp. BAV 4579
GAGTCCGATCCGCTTCCTCAGCCCTTTTCGCCTTGTTTGTCTCTAGCTCGCGAGACCGTGAACAGATTCTAAGACGGCCGGGGCGGCTCCTCGGCCGTCCCGTTTTCCTGCTGGCGGCGCACGGCCTCTTCCAGGGGAATGAATTCCACCTGGCGATCCTTGACCACCGGCGGCAGGGTGATGCCCATGGAGACATAGATGCTGGTGAACATGTCGACGCCCATGTCCGCCGGCTTCACCCAGTCCACCGGCACATAAAGCAGCCCGCCACCCACGGGTACCGGCGCCGAGGGCACCAGCACGGCGTGATAGTGGCGACCCTCGATGTCGATCACCGCCGGGTTGGGCAGCAACGCCAGCACCGCCACGCCCTTGCCCCCAAAGAAGCACCACACCGGACTCATGGCGCGGATGTCCGCCCCACCTTCCTTGCGGTCGAGCAACTCGACGAAGCGCTCGGCCAGGCCATAGAGCTTGCCCACCACCGGAATGCGGCGAAAGGTCATGTCGGCGAACCAGCCGAGCGGCCGGCGCAGCCCCAGCTTGACCGCCAGGCCCAGCGGATAGAGCAGCACCAGCAGCAGCAGGGTGCCGAGGCCATAGGCCGCCAGGGAATTGCCGACGAAGGGATGACCGACCGCCACGAACAACCGGCCCAGGGTGGTGTTGGGTCCGATCAGGCCATTGAGGAAACTGACAATCCAGCCGATCAGCGCCAGGGTCAGCACCAGCGGCAGGAGCAGCAGCAGACCGGCCAGCCAGGTGGAGACGATGCTTTCGATACCGCGGCGAACGAAGGGCATGCAGGAACTCGACGGCTAAAGCGCCATTCTATACGGGCCAGGTGCACCCAGCGTCGGCGCGGGCCGACTTTCTGAGTGCGCCTTCCTCATAGCCAGCGACGATAGAAGGCGGCTTCCTGTTCCAGGGCGTCCGCCTGGTTGACCGCCCGGCGAAAGCCATGGCCCTCGTCGGGATAGCGCCTGACCACCACCGGTATGCCGCGTGCCTCCAGCGCCGCGGCCATGGCGTCGGTCTGGGCGGGGACCACTACGGCGTCCTTGAGGCCCTGCAGGAAGATCACCGGCGCCTGGATACCCTCGGCATGCAGCAGCGGCGTTCGCGCCTCGTAGCGCGCGCGATCGGCTTCGGGATCGCCGATCAGCCAGTCCAGGTAGTCCGCCTCGAACTTGTGGGTGACCTTGGCCAGCGCCAGGGGATCGCTGACGCCATAGAGACTGGCGCCGGCGCGAAAGACGTCGCGGAAGGCCAGGGCGCAGAGCACCGTATAGCCGCCGGCGCTGCCGCCGCGGATAAAGGCGCGTGTCGGGTCCGCCAGGCCCTGGGCGCCCAGATAGGCGACCACCGCACAGGCATCCTCGACGTCCACCTCGCCCCAGCGCAGGTGCAGCGCCTGGCGATAGGCCCGACCGTGGCCGCTGCTGCCGCGATAGTTGAGATCGGCCACGGCGAAGCCCTGGCGGACCCAGAACTGGATGCGCGCATCGAACACCGGATAGGTGCAGGACGTGGGTCCGCCATGGATGCTGACCAGCAGTGGCGGAGGGCTCTCGCCCTGCCGTTCCGGCAGATAGAGAAAGCCCTGGGCCTGGCCGTCGCCACTGGGATAGCTCAGCGACCGGGGCGCGACGATGGCGCTGTCCCCCAGGGGCGCGACGCCGCCGCTGACGATCTCCACCGCACCGGTCTGGCAATCGATGGCCAGCACCGCCGAGGGGCGTGTGGGCGCCGCGGCGATGCAATAGCAATGCTTGTCGTCCAGCGCCAAGCCACGGAAACGGCTGAAGTCTGTGGCCAGGTGGCGGGTCTCGCCATTTGTCCGGTGCTCGCCAAGCACGCCGAAGCCGTCTTCCTGCCAGGTCGCCAGCCAGCCTTCCGCGGTCGGCAACCAGCTGCTACCGCCAAGCTGCCAGGGCGCCGCCGCGTGATCCGCCGCGGGTGCCTGCTGGGGCGCGAAGCCCGCCGCGGTTTCGCACCAGGGCTGCCACCAGCCCTGGCGATCGCTCAGCGCCCAGAGCCGCTGCTCGCGGTCGAACAGCGGTTGTTGCAGCGACTCGTCGGGATCGGCCGACACGACGGTGGGCGCCCCGGGACGTCCTGCGGTATCCAGCGTCGCCGACAGCAGCCGGGTGCGGGTCCAAGGCTGGTGGGGCCGGTCCCACTCGATCCAGGCCAGGCGGCGGCCGTCGGCGCTGGTGCGCGGTGCGGCGTAGAAATCCGCGCCTTCGGCCAGCACCTGGCGCGCGCCACCGGCACTCAGGGCGACCAGGCGATGCCGCGGCGGCTGCTCGCGGCGATCCTCCTCGACCGCCAACACCTGCTGCCGGACGCCATCCCAGTGCAGATCGCCATAGCGCCAGACCTCGCCACCGGCCAGCCATTCGGGCGCGCCGCCCTCTCGCGGCTGGCGATAGACCGCCTGGTCGGCTTCGTTGACGAACAGCGGTCCCCGGTCACCCAGACAAAGGGCCCCGCCGCCGTATTCATAGACCTTGCTGCGCAGGCTGAAGCCCGCCGGCGTAAGGCACCGCGGCGCCGCGCCGGCCTCGCGGACCCAGAGGCGAGTAGCGCCATCGGTGGGATCGTATTGACTCCAGTAGAGGCCGCTGGCATCGACCTTGAGTTCGGCGAAGTCGATACCGGCGGCAACGGCCTGGGCCGGCGTGAGCGGGATAGGGGCGGTCATGGCGACTCCAGAGAGGGACACAGCCGTCTAGCCTAGCAGCTGAGTGGGAAGGGCTGGGTGAGGGATGCCACGCTGTTGGGCTTCGCTGCGCTCAGCCCAACCTACGGGGTGTGTGCCGCCTTTCCCCCTTTCCCTGTAGGAGAGGGTTGAGGTGAGGGAGCAGACCGTTGGGCTTCGCTGCGCTCAGCCCAACCTACGGGGCGCGCCTCGCTTTTCCCCTCTCCCTTTGGGAGAGGGTTGGGGTGAGGGTGCAGACCGTTCGGCGCCGGCGCTAGAACAACCCCAGCTGCTGCCCTGGCGGGGCGAACTGGCTGCAATCCAGCCCTTCGCCCTCGCGGCGCTCCAGGCCGAAGCGGCGGCGGGCCAGGCGAAAGCGCTGGGCCAGCAGTTCGGTGAACTGGCCTTCGCCCTTCATGCGGATACCGAAGCGACTGTCGTAGTTCTTCCCGCCGCGCGACTGGCGGATCAGGCTCATGACATGGGCGGCACGCTCGGGAAAGTGCGTCTGCAGCCATTCCTCGAACAGCTCGACGATTTCCAGGGGCAGCCGCAACAGCGTATAGCCGGCCGAGCGGGCGCCGTGGTCGCGGGCCGCCTCCAGCAGGGCTTCCAGTTCATGGTCGTTGATCATGGGAATCATCGGCGCCAGCAGGGCGCTCACCGGCACTCCGTGCTCGTGCAGGGTGCGCATGGCGCGCAGCCGGGCCTGGGGCGCCGCGGTGCGCGGTTCGAGGATGCGCTTGAGGTCATCGTCCAGCGTGGTGAGGCTGAAGGCGACGCGCACCAGATTGCGCTCGGCGAGCTGCCCGAAGAGATCCAGGTCGCGCAGGATCAGCGCGCTCTTGGTGATGATCGTCACCGGATGGCGATAGCGCAGCAGGATCTCCAGCGCCTGACGGGTCAGTTGGTACTGCCGCTCGATGGGCTGGTAGCCGTCGGTATTGATGCCCAGGGCGATAGGCTGCGGCTGATAGCCCGGCTTGCTCAGCTCCGCCTCCAGCCGCTCGGCCAGATTGGTCTTGGCGATCAGCTGGGTCTCGAAGTCGATACCGGGCGAGAGGTCCCAGTAGGCATGGGAGGGGCGGGCGAAGCAATAGATGCAGCCATGCTCGCAGCCGCGATAGGGATTCACCGAGCGATCGAAGCCGACATCCGGCGACTGGTTGCGGCTGATCACCGTCTTGGCCGTTTCCTGGCGCACGCGGGTGGTGAAGGTCAGCGGGGTGGCTTCCTCGTACCAGCCGTCGTGCTCGACCTCGCTGCGGGTCGCGGCAAAGCGATTGTGCGGATTGCTGGCGGTGCCACGACCCCGTGGCGGGCGTTGGGGCTGCGTCATGAGCAGACCTCGATGGCTGTATTTTTATACAGTATAAGGTCTGGTGGATCCGGGCAAGGGTGCGGCGGCCACCCGGGCAGCCGCACCCGCGTTTCCTACAACACCGAGATCGGGTAGTTGAGGATGATGCGGTTCTCGTCGAAGGAGCCGCTGGCACTGTAGTCGCGTCTCATGCTGGAGTTGCGCCAGCGGATCAGCAGCTTCTTCAGCGGACCGCTCTGCACCTCGTACTGCACCTCGGATTCGCGACCCCATTCCTTGCCGTCGGTGATGGTGCCGGTATGGACGTTGTCACCGCTGAGGTAGCGATTCATCAGGGTCAGACCCGGCACGCCGAAGGCGGCGAAGTTGTGGTCGTAGCGCACCTGCCAGGAGCGTTCCCGGGCGTTGTCGTAGCTGGAGTTGTAGCTGTCGTTGGCCAGGGTGCCGCCACTGGTGCCGTTGACCCTCATCCAGGCGCTGTCGCCGCTGACGCGCTGCAGACCGACATAGAAGGTGCCGCCGCCCTGCTTGGCCGAGAGCAGCGCATAGGCGGTGCGGTTGTCCAGGGCACCGGCGCGGGCCGAACCGTCATCGTCGCCGATGAAGTAGCCGAGGTTGGCGCCCAGGGTCCAACTGCCCACCGGCTGGTAGTGGATCAGGTTGATGAACTTCTGGTGGTAGATGTCTTCGAGCTGGGCGTACCAGAGGCCGATCTGGGTGCGCTTCTCGTTGAACTTGTATTCGCCGCCGACGAAGTTGAAGCGATCGGAGGTGGCATTGGCGCGGCCCTGCATGAACATGTCTTCCATGCTGGCGTCGTTGCGCGGGCTGTTCTGGCGCATCTGGCCGCCCCAGAGTTCCAGGTTCTGGATCTCGGTGGAATGGATCTGCGCGCCCTGGAAGGTCTGCGGCAGCGAGCGACCGTCGTCGGACCTTAGGATCGGCAGCACGGCGAACCACTCGCCGACCTTGATATCGGTCTTGGAGATCTTGGCCTTGGCGGCCACCGCCAGGCGGCCGAAATCCTTGGCCGGTTCGTTGCCGGCATGGGTCGGCAGCAACTGGGTGCCGTAGGTGCCGGCGCCACCGTCGAGCTTGACCGAATAGAGCCCCAGGGCATCGATGCCGAAGCCCACCGGTCCCTGTGTGTAGCCGGAGGTCAGACCGAAGATGAAGCTCTGGGTCCATTCCTCGGCCTTGTTCTGCGCGGTGTAGGCCGGATCGACGAAGTTGCGATTGAAGTAGAAGTTGCGCAGGTTGAGCGTGGCCTTGGTGCCTTCGATGAAACCGTCCGCGGCCCACAGTGGCGTGGTGCTGGCGAGAGCGGCGAAGGCGGCGCAGGCACGGGCGAGCCGGCCGGAAGCGAGTCGAGTGCTCATGGTGTTCCTTGTTCTTGTAGGTGAGGGGTGCCCTGCCGGCGCGGGGGCGGCATCTGACGAGGGCGGGTAGGGCGGTGGTGCGAGGGACGGCTAGGAAGGTGCAGGCGACATGAGGGATTCCTTTCTTATTTGAATTATCGGAAAGCAGCGACCGAGGCGTTCGGTCGAGTAGTTATATGACAACGTATGTCTTACGGCAAGGCTACCAAGGTAGCAGGGCGGAGCCCTCGCCAGGCGAGGGCTCGCGAGGGGTCAGACGCTGGCCTTGAGGCTGTCCTGACGGGCCGTGTCATAGGCGTGCTTGTCCATCTGCACGGCGCCCGGCTTGCCCAGGTCGCTCATGGGCACCCGGTAGGTTTCCGGCGACAGGTAGGCCGCCAGGGCCGACAGGCAGGTCACGCCGAAGGCCAAGCCACCGACCACCAGCCAGATGTTGTCGGTGCCGGGCGGGGCGACCAGGGCGAACAGCGCCGGCAGCAGGGCGGTGAGCATGGTGCCGATGTTCTGGGCGATGGCCATGGCCGAGACACGGTAGCGGGTCTGGAACTGCTCTGGGTAGAAGCTGGGGAAGACCGCGTTGTAGCCCTGGTAGACCACGCCCCACATCAGCAGCGACATGAGGAAGGCCAGCGGCAGGTTGTGGATGCTGATGGCATAGAGGTAACCGAAGGCCAGCAGACCCGAACCCAGGGCGCCACCGATCATGGTCGGCCGGCGGCCGATGCGGTCGGAGAGGTTGCCGACGAAGGGGATCACCAGCACGGCGACGATGTTGCCCACCACCGGTATCCACAGGTAGACGCTCTTGTCGAAGCCGATGCCATAGGCCGGCTGCACCGCGTAGGCGGCGCCGAAGATGGTGGCCACCACCGGGATGACGTTCATCAGCGCCATCAGCGCGACCAGGATCATGGCCTTCCAGCTGGTGGTCAGGGCTTCGCCGATGGGCGAGCGCCGGGCCACGGTGGCGGTGCCGGTCTTGGCTTCTTCCTTGACGAAGGCAGGCGTCTCATGGACTTCCCGGCGGATGATGAAGCCGGCCAGCAGGACGAAGGCGCTGAGCAGGAAGGGGATGCGCCAGCCCCAGCTGTTGAAGGCATCGGCGGGCATGAAGTAGGCCAGCGGCAGGAACACCGCGGCGGCCATCACCTGGCCGGCCTGCACCCCCTGCAGGGTAAAGCTCGCATAGTAGCCACGTCGGCCGAAGGGGGCGTGTTCGAGCACCATGGAACTGGCTCCGGAGATCTCGCCGGCCACGGCGAAGCCCTGGATCAGGCGTAGCACCACCAGCAGGATGGGCGCGAGGATGCCGATCTGGTGGTAGGTGGGCAGCAGGCCCACGGCCATGGTGGCGATGCCCATGAGGAACATGCACAGCAGCAGGACGTTCTTGCGGCCGCGGGTATCGCCCCAGTGACCGAGCACGAAGGCGCCGACCGGCCGCGCCAGATAGCCCACGCCATAGGTGGCGAGGGAGGCAACGATGGCCATCTTGGGATCGCTGGAGGGGAAGAAGATCTGCGGAAAGATCAGCGCCGCCGCCTGGGCGTAGATGAAGAAGTCGTAGTATTCCAGCGCCGAGCCGATCCAGCCGCTGGCGGTGGCTTTCTTGGCTTGGGAGCCGGGGGTGGGGGAGGCGGTAGTGGCCATGGTTGTCTCCGGAATTTTATTGTCAGGCCAGGAGGGTTTTAGCGCCGCGCACGAACTCGCTTGGGTCGCGGGAGCCGAAGATGGAAAGGACGGGAAGACCTAGCCTGGCCGTCGCCGACTGAGCACGGTGGGACTGCAGACGCGACGGGGCACGCAGGATAACGTGGATAGCTGGGGCATGGACGCACACTCTTGTTTGTCTTGTTATGGTCGACGCGGCGGAAGCGACGAGCGCTGGGCTCTGCGATCCATAGTGCGAGGCGCTGCCGGGCCCGGTCAATTCGCCGGATGACCAAATGTTCGATCAGCGAACAGAAACTAACCGGTTCGTACATAATCCATTGTTGGGCCTCGCGGTGCCACGAATAATCGGTGCCAGACCCAACAGATCCGCGCCACGCCGCCCGCCATGTTCGGCGGCGTGGCCGTTCAACACAGGAGCACCGGCATGCAGCGTTCCATCGCGACCGTATCCATCAGCGGCACCCTGACCGAGAAGCTCGAGGCCATCGCCGCGGCGGGCTTCGACGGTGTGGAGATCTTCGAGAACGACCTGCTGTATTCCGGGGCCAGCCCACGGGAGATCCGCCAGCGCGCCCAGGATCTGGGGCTGGCCATCACCCTGTTCCAGCCGTTCCGCGACTTCGAGGGCAATCGCCGCGAGCGCCTGCAGCGCAATCTCGACCGTGCCGAGCGCAAGTTCGACCTCATGCAGGAACTGGGCACCGACCTCATCCTGGTGTGCAGCAACACCGCCGCCGACAGCCTCGGCGACGAGCGCCTGATCGCCGACGACCTGCAACTGCTGGCCGAGCGCGCCGCCCGGCGCGAACTGCGCATCGGCTACGAGGCCCTCGCCTGGGGGCGCCACGTCAACACCTGGCAGCAGGTCTGGCGCCTGGTGAAGGCGGTCGATCATCCCAATCTCGGCGTGTTGCTCGACAGCTTCCACACCCTTTCCATCGGTGGCGATCCGGCGGCCATCGCGCAGATCCCGGGGGACAAGATCTTTTTCGTGCAGATGGCCGATGCGCCGCTGCTGCAGATGGACGTGCTGGAGTGGAGTCGGCATTTCCGCTGCTTCCCCGGGCAGGGCGAATTCGACCTGGCCGGTTTCCTCGCGCCCATCCTGCAGACCGGTTACCAGGGACCGCTGTCGCTGGAGATCTTCAACGACGGTTTCCGTGCCGCCCAGACCCGCGCCACCGCCGCCGACGGCCTGAGATCCCTGCTCTACCTGGAAGAGCAGACCGCCGCGCGGCTGCAGCGCGAGGAGACCCCGGTGGCGGCGCCGTTGTTCGCCCCGCCCGCGGCGCCGCGCCTGGAAGGCACCGAATTCCTCGAATTCGCCGTGGACGACGGCCATGGCGCCGAACTGGCGCGCTGGCTGGGCAAGCTGGGCTTCGCCCAGGCCGGGCGGCATCGCTCGAAGAACGTCACCCTGCTGCGCCAGGGCGAGATCAACCTGGTGCTCAACGCCGAACCCTATTCCTTCGGCCACAACTTCTTCGAGGCCCACGGCCCCTCGCTGTGCGCCATGGCCCTGCGCGTGCCGGACAGCCAGGCCGCCCTGGAGCGCGCCCAGCAGTACCGGGCGCAGCCCTATCGCGGCCTGGTCGGCCCCAACGAGCGGGAGATCCCCGCGGTACGGGCGCCGGACGGCAGCCTGATCTATCTCGCCGATCGCGGCGTGGATGGCCGCAGTCTCTACGACACCGACTTCGATGTCAGCGCCGGTGCCAGCGGGGGCCTCGGGCTGACCCATGTCGACCACGTGGCCATCGCCCTGCCGGCCGATGCGCTGGACAGCTGGGTGCTGTTCTACAAGAGCCTGTTCGACTTCAGCGCCGACGACGAGGTGGTGGTCCCGGACCCCTATGGCCTGGTCAAGAGTCGTGCGCTGAAGAATCGCGAGAGCAGCGTGCGCCTGGCGCTGAACATCTCGGAGAATCGCAACACCGCCATCGCCCGGGCACTGTCCAGCTATCGCGGCTCGGGCGTGCACCACATCGCCTTCGCCTGCCAGGACATCTTCCTGGCGGTGGAGCAGGCCAAGGCCGCCGGGGTGCCCCTGCTGGAGATCCCGATGAACTACTACGACGACCTGGGGGCGCGCTTCGATTTCGACGACGACTTCCTCAGTCGGCTGGCCTACTACAACGTGCTCTACGACCGTGACGCCCAGGGTGGCGAGCTGTTTCACGTCTACACCGAGTCCTTCGCCGACCGATTCTTTTTCGAAATCCTCCAGCGCAAGGATTACAGTGGCTACGGCGCGGCCAACAGCCCGGTCCGCCTGGCGGCCATGCTGCAGGCCCGCCAGGGCCGCCCGGCACCCCTGGAATTTTGAGCCAGGCGGGCACCTGCGGGTGCCCGCGCCTCTCCTCCGACAAGAGTCAGCCCGATGCAGGACACCCCGGCGCTCGCGCCCACGCTGCGTACCCCGCGCAAGAACAATCCCGAGAAGACCCGCCAGGCCATCCTCGCCGCCGCCGTGGCCGAGTTCGCCGACCTGGGGCTGAGCGGGGCGCGGGTGGATGCCATCGCCGAGCGCACCCATACCTCCAAGCGGATGATCTACTACTATTTCGGCAGCAAGGAGCAGCTCTACCTGACGGTGCTGGAAAAGCTCTACAGCGACGTGCGCGGCAACGAGGCCGAATTGCCACTGGACCGCCTGCCGCCGCTGGAGGCGATCCGCACCCTGGCGGAATTCCTCTTCGAGCACCACCGCAGCCACGACGACTTCATTCGCGTGGTGAGCATCGAGAACATCCACCGCGGTCGCCACCTGGCGCAGTCCGAGACCATCTCCAGCCTCAACTCCTCGGCGCTGGAGGCCCTGCGCCGCATCCTGGCGCGCGGCGAAGCCAGCGGCGAGATCCGCAGCGGGCTGGACGCGGTGGATGTGCATCTGCTGATGTGCTCGTTCTGCTTCTATCGCGTCTCCAACCGGCACACCTTCGGTCACATCCACGACATCGACATGGAAGAGCCGGCCGTGCTGCGCCGGCACAAGACCATGATCGGCGATGCGATGGTGCGCTACCTGCAGCCGTAGGACATCCATGCGGCCCTCACCCCAACCCTCTCCCGAAGGGAGAGGGGGCGTTTGACCGAGGCTTCTAGTCTCCAATATGGATTCGCAGGATGGAAATGCCCCCTCTCCCTCCGGGAGAGGGCCGGGGTGAGGGCGAGCCCTAGCACCCCAGCCAGAACCCTCAGAGCACCGGCATCCCGCCCGTCACCGGCAGCATGGCGCCAGAGATATAGCTCGCCTCATCGGACGCCAGCAGCACATAGGCCGGCGCCAGTTCCACCGGCTGGCCGGGGCGGCCCAGCGGTGTGCTGCTACCGAATTGCTCCGGCTCGTCCGGCTTCATGGTGCTGACGATCAGCGGCGTCCAGATCGGGCCGGGGGCTACGCTATTGGCGCGGATGCCCTTGTCGCCCAGCAGCTGCGCCAGGCCGGCGGTAAAGTTGGCAATGGCGCCCTTGGTGGCCGAATAGGCCAGCAGGGTCGGCGGGGCGATGTCGGCATTGATCGAGGCGGTGTTGATGATGGAGCCGCCGCGTGGCATGTGCTTCAGCGCCGCCTGGGTGATGCGGAACATGGCATGGATGTTCACGTTGAAGGTATGCACCCATTCCTCGTCGGGGATCTCGTCGAGGCTGTCGCGCACCTGCTGGAAGGCGGCGTTGTTGACCAGCACGTCGATGCGGCCAAAGGCCTCGACGGTCTTCTGCACCACGTCCAGGCAGGTCTGGCGCTCGGCCAGATCGCCCGGCAGCAGCACGGCCTGGCGCCCGGCTTCGGTGACTAGGCGGGCGGTCTCCTGGGCATCCTCGTGCTCGTCCAGGTAGGCGATGGCGACATCGGCGCCCTCACGGGCGAAGGCGATGGCCACGGCGCGACCGATGCCGCTGTCGGCACCGGTGATCAGGGTCTTCTTGCCCGCCAGGCGACCCGAGCCGCGGTAGCTCGCAGCGCCGCTGTCGGGTTGCGGATCCATGCGTGCTTCGGAACCGGGAAAGGTCTGGGGTTGGGGTTTCAGCGGGGGTTTGGGATGGTCGCTCACGAGCGGGCTCCAAAGACGGGAAAAGAAGGGGCGACCCCGGCCTGTGCCGGGGCGCAGGGCTGGTCAGAGAATCGGCTTGCCACCGGTGACGGCGATGCGCGCGCCCGAGGTGTAGCTGGATTCGTCCGAGGCCAGCATCACGTAGACCGGCGCCAATTCCACCGGCTGGCCGGGGCGGCCGAGCGGGGTGTTGCCGCCGAATTCCTTGACCTGCTCCGGCGGCATGGTGGCCGGGATCAGCGGAGTCCAGACGGGGCCGGGGGCCACGCTGTTGGCGCGGATGCCCTTCTCGCCGAGTAGCTGAGCCAGGCCAGCGGTGAAGTTGGCGATGGCGCCCTTGGTGGTGGCATAGGCCAGCAGCGTCGGCCGCGGCATGTCCGAGTTCACCGAGGTGGTGTTGATGATGGAGCCACCCGGGCCCATGTGCTTTATCGCGGCCTGGGTGATACGAAACATGGCGGTGATGTTCACATCGAAGGTGTAGACCCACTCGTCGTCGGGAATCTCGTCGAGGGTCTCGTGGGTCATCTGGAAGGCGGCGTTGTTGACCAGCACATCGAGACGGCCGAAGGCGGCCACGGTCTGGTCCACCACTGCCAGGCACTGCTCGCGTTTGGACAGGCAACCCGGCAGCAGCAGCGCCTCGCGGCCGGCTTCGCGCACCAGGCGGGCGGTGTCCTCGGCGTCTTCGTGCTCGTTCAGGTAGCTGATGGCGACATCGGCGCCCTCACGGGCGAAGGCGATGGCCACGGCGCGGCCGATGCCGCTGTCGCCACCGGTGATCAGCGCCTTCTTGCCGGCCAGACGGCCAGAGCCTTTGTAGCTTTGCTCGCCGCAATCCGGTATCGGATTCATGCGCGATTGCAGGCCGGGAACGGCCTGCTGCTGTTCCGGCATCGGGGCTTTGGGAAAATCGGTCATGGAAGAATCCTCGTCGCGGTAACTTTTGCGGGCCTGTCAGTACCGACAGGCCACAAGCGGCGAGGGTTCGAGATCCGGGACGGGCGGTGTACCGGCGCTAGCGGGGTGTCGATTCGGCCCAGCGCGGCGGCACCGTGGGTTGCCAGGCGGCGAGGGCGTCTAGCAGGGCCGTTGGTGAAGCTTCCACCTGCAGCATGGCGCGATGCGGCGCGGCGACGAAGCCCTGGGCGACCAGGTGATCGAGGAAGCCCTCCAGCTGGGCATAGAAGCCATCGACCTCCAGAAGGCCCATGGGCTTGGCGTGATAGCCGAGCTGACCCCAGGTCCAGACCTCGAAGAGTTCTTCCAGGGTGCCCAGGCCGCCGGGGAGGGCGATGAAGGCGTCGGCCAGTTCCGCCATCCGCGCCTTGCGCGCATGCATGCCGTCGACCACCTCCAGGCGGGTGCAGCCGGTATGGCCCAGCTCGGCGGTCTTGAGACTCTGGGGAATGATGCCGATGACTTCGCCACCGGCCGCCAGGGCGGCATCGGCGACCACACCCATCAAGCCGACCTTGCCGCCCCCATAGACCAGGGTGAGGCCGCGCTCGGCGAGGGTACGCCCGAGGTGCGCCGCGGCTTCGGCGAAGACAGGCGAGGCACCGGGCTTGGCGCCACAGAAGACACAGACGGTTTTCAGCGACATGGGGACTCCTAGGCAGGCAAAGCACCTAGCCTAGCCGCCCGCTCCGCCGCAGCAAAGCACCCTCATCGCGCGAGGAAAGCGACCTCCGGCGCATTGCCGCTGGCGGCCTGGGCATAGTTGGCGAACAACTCGTGCAGCAGGGCGGTAAGGGTCATGGCGGGCGTCCTTGGCTGGCGGATGATGGAGGGATAGTACCCAGAGCTAAGGCCCGGCGACCTGGCAAAGGTTTCGATGGAGGCGATAGAGCGAAGCCGTGCCCTTGCCATGGCCACTGGAACCCGCCACCCTCGCATCGGTCTGACTGGCGACTTTCACGCATCCGGAGGGTTCATGAAATCCATGTTTTTTGCCGCCGCACTGTTTGCCCTGGGAAGCACCGGCGCCTGGGCCGCCGACAGCTGTACCACCCAGATCGAAGCCGGCGACCAGATGACCTACAGCCGCGCCTCGATCCAGGTCCCGGCCTCGTGCAAGACCTTTACCGTCGAGCTGATCCACAACGGCAGCCTGCCGAAGAACGTCATGGGCCATAACTGGGTGCTGACCCGCTCCACCGATGCCTCGGCCGTCGACGCCGCCGGCATGAACGCGGGCGAAGACAAGGGCTACCTGCCCGAGGGCGACGAACGCATCATCGCCCATACCAAGATGTTAGGTGGTGGTGAGAAGGATTCGGTGACCTTCGCTACCGGGGCCCTGGAAGCGGGCAAGGAATACACCTTCTTCTGTTCCTTCCCCGGGCATTTCGGCTCCATGCGCGGGGTGTTGCAGCGGGGGTAAGGGGAGGGTTTGGTTGTGGCGGTCGACCGTCGCAATCCGACCTCTTGAACAGGAGACGCCGGTAGGTTGGGTTGAGCGTTAGCGAAGCCCAACAATACGTGTTCATTGCCAGGGCTTGTTGGTGCACGAGCTGATTATCGAGCGCTCTGATGGCTTTTGTTTCGCCCACCCGGGCGAGTCACTTTTGCCAGTCGCGGCAA
>NZ_WHOV01000115.1:2500-5657 GCF_009765395.1 Pseudomonas sp. BAV 4579
ATAGCCTGCGATAAGCTTCGGTGAGGTGGCAAATGACCTGTGACCCGGAGATCTCTGAATGGGGAAACCCACCTAGCATAAGCTAGGTATCTTAACCTGAATCCATAGGGTTAAGAGGCGAACCAGGGGAACTGAAACATCTAAGTACCCTGAGGAAAAGAAATCAACCGAGATTCCCTTAGTAGTGGCGAGCGAACGGGGACCAGCCCTTAAGTTGATTTGAGAGTAGCGGAACGCTTTGGAAAAGGCGGCCATAGTGGGTGATAGCCCTGTACGCGAAACGCTCTTATCAATGAAATCGAGTAGGACGGGGCACGAGAAACCCTGTCTGAATATGGGGGGACCATCCTCCAAGGCTAAATACTCCTGACTGACCGATAGTGAACCAGTACCGTGAGGGAAAGGCGAAAAGAACCCCGGAGAGGGGAGTGAAATAGAACCTGAAACCGTATGCGTACAAGCAGTGGGAGCCTACTTGTTAGGTGACTGCGTACCTTTTGTATAATGGGTCAGCGACTTATTTTCAGTGGCGAGCTTAACCGAATAGGGGAGGCGTAGCGAAAGCGAGTCTTAATAGGGCGTTTAGTCGCTGGGAATAGACCCGAAACCGGGCGATCTATCCATGAGCAGGTTGAAGGTTAGGTAACACTGACTGGAGGACCGAACCCACTTCCGTTGAAAAGGCAGGGGATGACTTGTGGATCGGAGTGAAAGGCTAATCAAGCTCGGAGATAGCTGGTTCTCCTCGAAAGCTATTTAGGTAGCGCCTCATGTATCACTCTGGGGGGTAGAGCACTGTTTCGGCTAGGGGGTCATCCCGACTTACCAAACCGATGCAAACTCCGAATACCCAGAAGTGCCGAGCATGGGAGACACACGGCGGGTGCTAACGTCCGTCGTGAAAAGGGAAACAACCCAGACCGTCAGCTAAGGTCCCAAAGTCCTGGTTAAGTGGTAAACGATGTGGGAAGGCTTAGACAGCTAGGAGGTTGGCTTAGAAGCAGCCACCCTTTAAAGAAAGCGTAATAGCTCACTAGTCGAGTCGGCCTGCGCGGAAGATGTAACGGGGCTCAAACCAGGCACCGAAGCTACGGGTATCACCTCTGGTGATGCGGTAGAGGAGCGTTCTGTAAGCCTGTGAAGGTGAGTTGAGAAGCTTGCTGGAGGTATCAGAAGTGCGAATGCTGACATGAGTAACGACAATGCGAGTGAAAAACTCGCACGCCGAAAGACCAAGGGTTCCTGCGCAACGTTAATCGACGCAGGGTGAGTCGGTCCCTAAGGCGAGGCTGAAAGGCGTAGTCGATGGGAAACGGGTTAATATTCCCGTACTTCTAGTTACTGCGATGGGGGGACGGAGAAGGCTAGGCCAGCTTGGCGTTGGTTGTCCAAGTTTAAGGTGGTAGGCTGACTGTTTAGGTAAATCCGGACAGTTAAGGCCGAGAGCTGATGACGATCCTTCTTTTAGAAGGAGAAGTGGTTGATGCCATGCTTCCAGGAAAAGCCTCTAAGCTTCAGGTAACTAGGAACCGTACCCCAAACCGACACAGGTGGTCGGGTAGAGAATACCAAGGCGCTTGAGAGAACTCGGGTGAAGGAACTAGGCAAAATGGCACCGTAACTTCGGGAGAAGGTGCGCCGGTGAGGGTGAAGGGTTTACCCCGTAAGCTCATGCCGGTCGAAGATACCAGGCCGCTGCGACTGTTTATTAAAAACACAGCACTCTGCAAACACGAAAGTGGACGTATAGGGTGTGACGCCTGCCCGGTGCCGGAAGGTTAATTGATGGGGTTAGCGCAAGCGAAGCTCTTGATCGAAGCCCCGGTAAACGGCGGCCGTAACTATAACGGTCCTAAGGTAGCGAAATTCCTTGTCGGGTAAGTTCCGACCTGCACGAATGGCGTAACGATGGCGGCGCTGTCTCCACCCGAGACTCAGTGAAATTGAAATCGCTGTGAAGATGCAGTGTATCCGCGGCTAGACGGAAAGACCCCGTGAACCTTTACTGTAGCTTTGCACTGGACTTTGAGCTTGCTTGTGTAGGATAGGTGGGAGGCTTTGAAGCGTGGACGCCAGTCTGCGTGGAGCCATCCTTGAAATACCACCCTGGCAATCTTGAGGTTCTAACTCTGGTCCGTTATCCGGATCGAGGACAGTGTATGGTGGGCAGTTTGACTGGGGCGGTCTCCTCCTAAAGAGTAACGGAGGAGTACGAAGGTGCGCTCAGACCGGTCGGAAATCGGTCGTAGAGTATAAAGGCAAAAGCGCGCTTGACTGCGAGACAGACACGTCGAGCAGGTACGAAAGTAGGTCTTAGTGATCCGGTGGTTCTGTATGGAAGGGCCATCGCTCAACGGATAAAAGGTACTCCGGGGATAACAGGCTGATACCGCCCAAGAGTTCATATCGACGGCGGTGTTTGGCACCTCGATGTCGGCTCATCACATCCTGGGGCTGAAGCCGGTCCCAAGGGTATGGCTGTTCGCCATTTAAAGTGGTACGCGAGCTGGGTTTAGAACGTCGTGAGACAGTTCGGTCCCTATCTGCCGTGGACGTTTGAGATTTGAGAGGGGCTGCTCCTAGTACGAGAGGACCGGAGTGGACGAACCTCTGGTGTTCCGGTTGTCACGCCAGTGGCATTGCCGGGTAGCTACGTTCGGAAGAGATAACCGCTGAAAGCATCTAAGCGGGAAACTTGCCTCAAGATGAGATCTCACTGGAGCCTTGAGCTTCCTGAAGGGCCGTCGAAGACTACGACGTTGATAGGTCGGGTGTGTAAGCGCTGTGAGGCGTTGAGCTAACCGATACTAATTGCCCGTGAGGCTTGACCATATAACACCCAAACAATCTGACCGCGTGTCAGAGCGTGAGGAAGACGACGCCGAAAACGGCGCGTGGGTTCGCAAGACCCAAGACGAGTTGTCTACTTCGATCACAGACCCAATTGGGCCAGCCAGGCAGCCTCATCGCCTGGTCAGCCAACCGAATTGCTTGACGAACATAGAGCATTGGAACCACCTGATCCCTTCCCGAACTCAGAAGTGAAACGATGCATCGCCGATGGTAGTGTGGGGTTTCCCCATGTGAGAGTAGGTCATCGTCAAGCGCCTAACACCCAGCACCCCCGCTCAGATCACTCTGGCGGGGGTGTTGTCTT
>NZ_WHOV01000116.1:0-2531 GCF_009765395.1 Pseudomonas sp. BAV 4579
GCGAATACCTGCTGGAAATCGTCGACGTCACCAAGGAGTTTCCCGGCGTCAAGGCGTTGTCCCACGTGCAGCTGCGGGTGCGTCCCGGCACCGTGCTGGCGCTGATGGGCGAGAACGGCGCGGGCAAGTCGACGCTGATGAAGATCATCGCCGGCATCTACCAGCCCGATGCCGGCGAGGTGCGGCTGCGCGGGGTGCCGGTGCGCTTCGAGACGCCGCTGCAGGCGCTGCAGTCGGGGATCGCCATGATCCACCAGGAACTCAACCTGATGCCCTTCATGACCATCGCCGAGAACATCTGGCTGGGTCGCGAACCGCTCAATGCCCTGCATCTGGTGGACCACGGCAAGATGCGGCGCCAGACCCAGGCGCTGCTGGACCGGCTGCGCATCGCCCTGGACCCGGAAGACAGCGTGGGCAGCCTGTCCATCGCCGGGCGGCAGATGGTGGAGATCGCCAAGGCGGTGTCCTACGACAGCGATGTGCTGATCATGGACGAACCCACCTCGGCCATCACCGAGACCGAGGTGGCGCATCTGTTTTCCATCATCGCCGACCTCAAGGCCCAGGGTAAGGGCATCGTCTACATCACCCACAAGATGGACGAGGTGTTCCAGATCGCCGACGAGGTCGCGGTGTTCCGCGACGGCCAGTACATCGGCCTGCAGCGCGCCGACAGTATGAACGGTGACGGCCTGATCGCCATGATGGTGGGGCGCGAACTGACCCAGCTGTTCCCGGAGCGCACCGCGCCGCGCGACGAGGTACTGCTGTCGGTGCGCGACCTGGGCCTGGACGGAGTGTTCTCCGGCGTCTCCTTCGACCTGCGCGCCGGCGAGGTGCTGGGCATCGCCGGACTGATGGGCTCGGGGCGCACCAACGTCGCCGAGACGCTGTTCGGGGTGACCCCGGCCACGGCGGGCGAGATCCGCATCGACGGCCGGCCGGTACGCATTAGCGATCCTCATCTGGCGATCCAGAAAGGCCTGGCGCTGCTCACCGAAGACCGCAAGGACACCGGCATCTTTTCCTGCCTGTCGGTGGGGGAAAACATGGAGGTGGCGGTGCTGAATGGTTTCGCCAGCGGCGGCTTCGTGCAGCAGCAGCGCCTCGACCGGCTCTGCGAAGAGATGCGCCAACAACTGCGGGTGAAGACCCCCTCGCTGGACCAGTGCATCGCCAATCTCTCCGGCGGCAACCAGCAGAAGGCGCTGATCGCCCGCTGGCTGATGACCCGGCCGCGCATCCTCATCCTCGACGAACCTACCCGCGGCATCGACGTCGGCGCCAAGGCCGAGATCTACCGGCTGATCGCCAAGCTGGCTGCCGAGGGCCTGGCGGTGATCATGATTTCGTCCGAACTGCCCGAGGTCCTGGGCATGAGCGACCGGGTGATGGTGATGCACGAAGGCACCGTCACCGGCTTTCTCGATCGCGGCGAAGCCACCCAGGAGCGGGTCATGCACCTGGCCTCGGGCAATCCCGTACTGCACTAGCGCAGCTTTCGCGCGGTGGGCCCGTCCCCATCGCTCCCGGCATACAAGAGGTAGAACAAGATGAGTGCCCTCCTGGACAAGAAAACCGCCGAGCTACCCAGCGCGCGCCCGCGGCGCCGCATTCCCACCGAACTGGGCATCCTGCTGGTGCTGCTGGGCATCGGCCTGGCCTTCGAGGCCTTCGGCTGGGTCCTGCGCGACCAGAGCTTCCTGATGAATTCCCAGCGCCTGGTGCTGATGATCCTGCAGGTCTCGATCATCGGCCTGCTGGCCATCGCCGTGACCCAGGTGATCATCACCACCGGCATCGACCTCTCCTCCGGCTCGGTGCTGGCGCTGTCGGCCATGGTGGCGGCGAGTCTGGCCCAGGGCTCGGACTTCGGCCGCGCGGTGTTTCCCTCGCTGACCGACCTGCCGGTCTGGGTGCCGGTCATGGCCGGCCTCGGGGTGGGGCTGCTGGCCGGCGCCATCAACGGCAGCATCATCGCCGTCACCGGCATCCCGCCCTTCATCGCCACCCTCGGCATGATGGTCTCGGCCCGCGGCCTGGCGCGCTACTACACCGAGGGCCAGCCGATCAGCATGCTGTCCGACAACTACACCGCCATCGGCGCCGGGGCCATGCCGGTGATCATCTTCCTGGTGGTGGCGGTGATCTTCCACATCGCCCTGCGCTACACCAAGTACGGCAAGTACACCTATGCCATCGGCGGCAACATGCAGGCCGCGCGCATCTCCGGCATCAACGTCAAGAAGCACCTGATCATCGTCTACAGCATCGCCGGCCTGCTGGCGGGCCTGGCCGGGGTCGTGGCCTCGGCCCGCGCCGCCACCGGCCAGGCCGGCATGGGCATGTCCTACGAACTGGACGCCATCGCCGCGGCGGTGATCGGCGGCACCAGCCTGGCGGGCGGGGTAGGGCGCATCACCGGCACCGTGATCGGCGCCCTGATCCTCGGCACCATGGCCAGCGGCTTCACCTTCCTCGGGGTGGACGCCTACGTCCAGGACATCATCAAGGGCCTGATCATCGTG
>NZ_WHOV01000117.1:0-10809 GCF_009765395.1 Pseudomonas sp. BAV 4579
GGCGCCCGCTGGCGAAGAAATGATCACCCATGGGTGGCTCCTGCTTATTGTTATTGCCACGATCGCCGTAGCAGGATCGCGCATGTTCGGAATGGACCCAGGCTAGAACGCGCACCTGCAAAAATCAATATTTTTTTCAAATGCAATTTTATAGAATTAATTTTCCAATCAATCGCCCCGTGCTCGGGTGTTCGGCGCTTCGACTCCATCCGGCGAATGGGTTACCGTGCCGACAGTACCGATAAGAGAGCTCCCCCATGTCCGCCGAGACATTGCCTGACGACCTGCCTATTGGCGGCCCCCACGCCGAACCACCCACCAGCGTCGAAGCCCTGCTGGCCGCCATCGCCAACGACTACGAGAGCCTGCCGCGCCAGCTCAAACGCGTGGCGGTCTATGTCAGCCAGCAGAGCGACCGGGTGATGGTCGACCGCATCAGCGATATCGCCAGCCAGTGCGAGGTGCATCCCTCGGCCATCGTGCGCTTCTGCCAGCGATTCGGCTTCAAGGGCTTCAGCGAGATGCAGGCGCTGTTTCGCGAGGCCTATACCCACAAGACCACGCCGGTACAGAACTACCAACAGCGCATCCGCACCCTGATCGCCAACAAGAGCAAGAACGAAAGCGGCAGCGATCTGGCGCGGGAATGCATCAACGCCACGCGCTCCGGCATAGACCGGCTGGGCGAGGAATTCGACGACGCGGCCTTCGACCAGGCGATCGAGCTGCTGGTGAATGCCGAGAACATCTATGTGGTGGGGGTGCGCCGCTCTTTCGCGGTGGCCGACTACCTTGTCTACAACCTGCAGCACACCAAGAAGCGCATCCACCTCATCACCGGCCTGGGTGGCGGCTATCGCGAGCAGATGCGCAGCATCGCCCAGGGCGACCTGCTGATCGCCATCAGCTTTAGTCCCTACGGCAAGGAAAGCCAGCAATGCGCGCGCATCGCCCAGCACCACAAGGCGAAGACGCTGATCATCACCGACAGCACCCTGTCGCCCCTGGCCAAGCGCGCCGACGGCCTGCTGCTGGTCAGCGAAGGCAGTGCCTTCGCCTTCCGCTCGCTGACCGCGACCCTGTGCCTGTGCCAGGCGTTGTTCCTGGCGCTGGCCTATCGTCTGGAACTGAAGATGGACGATATCCAGCTCGCCCAGGACGACGAGGAATGAACGTCTGGACCGGCCAGGGCCCAGGCTGAACGAATACTGAAGTCCAAAAAGATTAAAATGGAAATTTAATTCCAAATAAATTTCACAAAAGGTACAGTCATGCCATCCGCCTTATCACGACAATGACAAAACAAGGGGTTGGCCATGGATACCAGCAAAGCATCCGCCCTCTACGCGGCGCCCACTGCCGCCAGCCGCGGCGAGAGCCGGCGCAAGCTGCAGATCATCACCACCCTCGCCACCTTTGGTGGCCTGCTATTCGGCTATGACACTGGGGTCATCAACGGCGCGCTGCCCTATCTCAACCGGGATTTCCAGCTCACGCCGCTCACCGAGAGCCTGGTGGTCTCCGCGCTGGTCTTCGGCGCGGCCATAGGGTCGCTGGTGTGCGGCAAGATCGCCGACCGACACGGCCGGAGACGCGTCATCCTGCTGCTCTCGGTGATCTTCATCCTCGGCACCCTGGGCTGCACCTTCGCGCAATCGACCGAGGTCATGATCGCGGCCCGCCTGGTACTCGGCCTGGCGGTCGGCGGCGCCTCGATCACCGTGCCCGTCTACCTGGCGGAGATGTCACCCAAGCAGCTCCGCGGCCAGTTGGTCACCCGGCAGGACTTCATGGTGGTCACCGGCCAGTTGCTGGCCTTTACCAGCAACGCGGCGATCGCGCATTTCTACCAGGGCGACCACACCTGGCGCTGGATGCTGGTGGTCGCCACCCTGCCGGCGGTGGTGCTCTGGATCGGCATGCTAGTGATGCCCGAATCGCCGCGCTGGCTGGCCGCCAAGGGCCGCTTCGGCGAGATGTTGCGCATCCTCCGCCAGGTCCGCGAAGAACATCAGGTGGAAGCCGAGGCCGCGGAAGTCCGTCAGCAGGCCGAGGCGGACGCCAAGCAGCAAGCCGGTGGCTGGCAAGATCTGAAGACGCCCTGGATCCGCCGCGTGTTCCTGCTCGGCTTGGGCCTGGCGGCAGTCCAGCAGATCACCGGCGTCAACTCCATCATGTACTACGGTACCCAGATCCTCACCGAATCGGGCTTCGACACCCAGGGCGCCTTGATCGCCAACATCGCCAACGGCGCCATCTCGGTGGTCGCCGCCCTGTTCGGCATCTGGCTGCTCGGCCGCGTTAACCGCCGCCCCATGCTGCTGATCGGCCTGCTCGGCACCACCGCCTCGCTGCTGCTCATCGGCGTGCTGTCCCTGCTGCTGCCGCCCGGGCTGACCCGCGGCTTCACCATCCTGTCGCTGACCGTGGCCTTCCTGGCGTTCCAGCAAGCGGCCATTTCGCCGGTGACCTGGCTGATGCTCTCGGAGATCTTCCCCATGCGCATCCGCGGCTTCGCCTTGGGCATGTCCGGCTGCATGCTCTGGCTGGTGAATTTCCTGGTCGGCTTCTTTTTCCTACAGCTGGTGGCCTGGTTCAGCATCGCCACCACCTTCTTCATCTTCTTCGTCCTGGGCGTCGTCGCCCTGCTGTTCGTCCATCGTTACCTGCCGGAAACCCGCGGGCATTCGCTGGAATCGTTGGAGCGCCATTTCCAGCAGCAAGGCTGACACCCCGGCACGCAAAAAGCCCGGCCTGCTACCTGCAGGCCGGGCTTTTAAGTGGCAGCGCAAGACGTCAGCGCGGCCAGTGGCGGTCCACGTACTTCTGGATCTCCTGACGCATGAAGCGACCGGACTCGTCGGCCTTCTCTTCCCAGCCGAACACGCAGGAGGTGACGATGCCGTCGAATCCCACCTTCGCCAGGGAGGCGAAGAACAGGTCCCAATCGATCTCGCCCTGATACAGGTTCATGTGCTGGTGCACGGTGACCTGGGCACCGGGCGGATTGACGATATAGCGCAGCCCGGAAGAGGCCTTGTGGTTCCAGGTGTCGGCGATATGGACGTGGCCGATCAGCGAGCCGGCGTCCTGGATCATCTGCGCCATGTCGTCGCCGAAATAGAAGGTATGGGGCGCACAGTAGAGGAACCTGACGTTATTCGAGCCGAGGCTCTTGAGCATGTCGATGGCCGGGTGCAGCGTCTCGCACCAGTCCTCGGGATGCGGCTCCATGTTCAGGGTGATGCCCTCGCGCTCGAAGATCGGCACCAGTTCCTCCATGGAGCGCCACCAGGCCGCCTCGCTGGATTCGTGGCTGTGGCTGCCACCGCAGCAACTGATCCGATGGCCCCGCTCGGGCGAAGGACCGCGGCCGAATTCGGAGTTCATGGTGTCGCAGCCCATCTCCACGGCCACCTGGATGGCTTCCTTCCAGTAACCCACGGCGGCCTGCCGCTCGTCTTCATGAGGACTCGCCCAGCGGTACATGGGTAGTAGCGAGGCCAGTTGCAGGCCATGGTCCTTGAGCGCCTGCTTGAACTCGGCGATGCGCTCCCGGTGCGCGCGCGGACGCTTCCACCAGGGCAGGAAGTCTTCCCGTGGCGACAGTTCGAGGTACTCGAAGCCCGACTCCGCCACGTGCCGGCAGGTCTCCGCCAGGCTCAGGTTGCGGTACATGTAGGGATCTATGGCTATTTTCATGGTGCTTTCCCCTGAGGTTCCATTCGCCGGACCGGCTCCCGCGTGGAGCCGGTCCTGGGCATCAATAATCGATCCAGACCCCACCGCGATCGGCGGACTCCACGCAGCGCTCCACCCAGCGCACGCCCTCGACCCCGGCATGGATGTCCGGATAGCGCAGCCCTGCCAGCGCCGCCGTATCGCCGCGGTCCGCGGCATCCATCGCGAGCGCAAAGCGGTAGTAGAGATTGGACCAGGCCTCGAACAGCCCCTCGGGATGACCGGCGCCGATGCGGTCGTCCAGCAGCGCGTTGGCGTGCAGATAGCCCATGCCGCGCTCGAGCACCTGCGCCGGCTGCCCCTGGACCTCGAAGCTGAGCTGGTTGGGCCGTTCGTCCCACCACTCGAGACTGGCCAGGGAGCCGATCACCCGCACCTTCTGGCCGTGCATGGAGCCGGCATTGACCGCACTGGACCAGACCCAGCCCATGGCGCCACCCTCGTACTCCATCAGGGTGTAGGCGTTGTCCTCCAAGGGCGCGCGGCTCTTGACGAAGCTCTGCCGGTTGCACTGCAGCCGCTTGATCTTGAGCTCCGGTAGCAGGGTCTCGGCGATGTACAGCGGATGGGTGCCGACGTCGCCCAACACATAGCTCGGGCCGGCCAGCCGCGGATCCACCCGCCACTTGGTGGCCTCGCTCTGCGCCTCCACCGGCGCACTGTGGAAGCCATGGGCGAATTGCAGGTGCACCATGCGGATCTCACCGAGCTGACCCGCGGCGATCATCTCCCGCGCCTGCTCGATGAGCTGATGGCCGGCATAGCCATAGGTCACGCCGACGATACGGTTATGTGCCTGGGCGATCTCGCGCAGGGTTTCGGCTTCCGCCAGGGTGAAGCACAGCGGCTTCTCGCAGACCACGTGCAAGCCGGCCTCCAGGGCGGCCTTGGTGATCGCGAAATGGGTGCCGTTGGGAGTCGCCACGGAGATCGCCTGGACGCCATCCTCGCGCCCGGCTTCCCCGGCGATGAGACTCCCGTAGTCCGCATAACAGCGCTCCGGCGCCACGCCCAGGGTTTCGCCGAAGGCCTGGCCGCGAGCCGGATCTATATCGAAGGCGCCCGCAACCAGGGTGAAGTTCTGGTCACGCAGGGCGGCGGAGCGATGGATGTAGCCGATCTGGCTGTTGCTGCCGCCACCGACCATGGCCCAACGCAGGGGACGGGCGATACGTTTGCTGCCGTTGATCATCTTATTGTTCCTTATTGGAAACCGGCACGGGTGAGATAGGCGCGACTCTCGGCCACATCGTCCAGGCTGCCGTTGGCGTTGCGCGGGTCGCGCTCCTGTTCCACGGTGATATAGCCCTGATACCCCAGTTCCTGGATCAGGGTCCGCAGCGCGGGATAGTCGATGACACCCCTGCCGAGCGGACACATCACACCCTGGGCACAGGCCTCGAAGAAGCGGATACGTTCGTTCAGCACCCGATCGAACACCGCTTGATCGATGTCCTTGAAGTGCAGGTAATCCAGGCGCGCCTCGTACTGTCGCAAGGTGGTGGCGGGGTCCATGCCGGCGTAGTAGAGATGCCCGGTATCCAGGCAGAGGCCGGCGATCTCGTGCGGGATGTCGTCCACCAACCGCGCCAATTCATCGGCGAATTCGATATAGCCACCGGCATGGGGATGGATCACCGCACGCACGCCGTACTCCTGCCAGGCCAAGGTCGCGATGGCAATAATGTGATCCATCATGGTGTTCCAGGCTGCATCTTCCAAGCGGGGCGCGCGATCGGAATGGCCGGCAGCGTAGTCACGCTCGTCATGGCCCCAGTCGATCACCACCAGGTAGGGGAGCGGGAAACGCTGTCCGGCTTCCGGGTCCATCGCCGGCAACTGCTTGAGCAGGGCACAGATATTGTGGGTCTGGGTCAGCAGCGAGGGTAGATTCGCCGGATCGACCAGGTCGTCGAAGATGGTGCCGGCCACCACCTGCAGGCCATTGTCGCTCAACGCCTGGCCTACCTCGGCGGCATCCAGCGGCAGGTAACCATAGGGCCCAAGTTCGATGCCGCGGTAACCAGCCTGACCGGCCTCGCGGAGCACCTGGCGCCAGGGCGGCAAGAAGGGATTCCTGACGTCATCGACCCCCCAGCAGCAGGGGGCAGTCGAGATATGAATAGCCATGGAAAGCTCCATTATTGTTGTTTTAATGCCCTAGTGGGCGTGCTCCGGATGCTAGGGCATTCCTGTTGACGCTGCTATAGTGCTTCACGCAAACCTGTCAAAACCCCTCACCATCAGACTAGGAGCGTGTCATTTGATGTCAGATTCCGGAAATGTACGTCGCCCTACTATGGTCGACATAGCCCGAGAGGCCGGAGTAAGTTTGTCAACGGTTGACCGAGTACTTAATCTTCGCGCTGGAGTACGAGCAGATACCGCACAGCGAATCGCAAACGCTGCCACAAAGCTCGGTTTTCGTGCACATGGGGTCATCGAACAAAGGCTTCGGCATGAGCGACCGACAATCCGTCTCGGTTTCCTTCTTCAGAGAAGTGGCGTGGCCTTTTATCAGGAACTCGCTCAGGCATTAGCCGAAGCGGCCGCGGCAACCGCGCATGCCCGGGTACGGGTGATGATCGGCTATCTAGATGAGCTGGATCCGCTGGCCGTAGCCCGGCGCATCGAAGCGCAACGCGGCGAAGTCGACGCACTTGGCGTAGTGGCGGTCGATCATGTGGCCGTACGTGAGGCAGTATATGACCTGCGCTTAAACGGCATGCCAGTGCTTGCAATGATTTCCGAACTAGCAACTAGGGCAGGAGCTGGTTATCTGGGGGTAGACAATCGTCGGATGGGGCGCGTGGCCGGCTGGTTTATAACCCATCTCGCATGCAAGCCCGGGCCGGTAGCGGTTATGGTCGGTAGCCAAAGATTCCAGTGTCAAGAACTATGCGAACTCAGCTTCAGAACCTATTTTGCGGATATTGCTGGAGACTGGGAGATTTTGGGGTCACGTTTAACGTTGGAGGACGATCGCTACGCATACGGGAACACCATAGACTTACTTAGTTCCTACCCTGAACTTGCAGGTCTCTATGTCGCAGGCGGTGGTATTGAAGGCGTTGTTCGAGCTTTAGAGGAACTAAAAGAAAAGTCAATCAAACTACCCTTTGTGGTATGCCATGACCTCACCACAATCACCCGCGGCGCATTAGCACAAGGGTTAGTTCATGCCATAGTGTCTCACCCCATGGAGAAGCTAGCGCGCAGGGCTATTGATTCTCTCGTATCAGCACATATCGAAAAGGAGCAACCTGGGCACGAACTACTACCGCTACAGCTGGATATTCCTGAATGCCACTGAGTCTCGTAGCACATCCATTCAACGTCGTTGCCGTAGCGCCACTTCCTGATTATCGATTAGTTCGCCCTTCATCAAAAATGCTGCCATAGGTTACTGGCCGACAGTTCCTACAATATCCAGCATTCATTCCCGATACCGGGGCCGGTTCTGAATTAGACCTGTAAATCCCCAAAGCACAGCAAAGTATACTTGGACCCCAACTCCGCATCTATTGTCCGTTCTAAATATCGAAATAAAGGGTAGCTGAGCGAGAGAATGACTCACAAACAACCATTACGTTAGCGCTCATCACGACAAGCATGCGAGAAACTTTATGCTTATGCATTGAGATGCCTAAGGCAGTACTGTCGTATTTATCCAGCTGACATAACATATACACATAGTGCGCCTGCCGATCTGGCATGAAATACTTTTACCAAAGATAAATTATTTAATTACTCCCCCTTGCCTTAAATAAAATTTTAAATAGCAATGTAAAACGCCCTCATTTTCTACGAGCGACTTTCTAGTCGCTATAACTTTTATCAGCAATCAGTGAGTATTTGATACCCCTTAAACCAGCGATCGCAAAACCTTTCAAGTGGTCGGAAAGCGTATGCGAGGGCATAGCAAGTATGCTTATAACCGGTGGAGGCGCAGCCTCGCCCCCGACGAGCAGCATCAAACATGGCGCCATAACATTGACCATGCAGCGCGTAACCACAGGGTCACCTTTTGGTAGGCCGATAATAGCAGCAACGAGGCCGCAAATTATTTCCGCCTTGGGCATAACACCGTCGTTTATCAATACATCCGAATGAACGGTTGGAGAAAGCATTTCGCGAGCGCATACCCGTATTGGCCAGCCGCGCTCCAAATAGATGCGTTCTACTAAATGGTCAATGAGGCGACCGAGCTTTTCCTCTGCAGAGTCTTGCCCTGCATCGATCTGCTGTAAGTCATCAATACTGATAAGACGCCGATGTCCTTCGAGCAACACAGCTTGGTAAAGGCCAGCGCGGCCCCCAAAGTGATAATTGATAGCGGCAACGTCGACCTGGGCAAGGGCCGCAACGGCTTTGCTAGAGGTTTCAGCGTACCCGGCATGAGCGAAAAGCTGCCCAGCGGCTTCTAGAATTCTACCGCGTGTTAGGTCTCCGTCCCCCCTCGGGATACGACGCGAAGCAGTCATTCCAGCTCCTAGATAGGCAAGATAGACGAATTATCGCTCGAAGGCGCTGACGAGCCAAGACGAAGACGGAAAAATTTTCAATTTAAATCGAATTTAAACTATCCTTGAAGGGTCTATAGGGAGGCACGTCAAAATTCCTGCTTGGAGGTCTCATGAACACAGATGCCTATCCACATCCATCTACATTAGATGAAAACGCCTTATCTCGATTAGATACGAGCATTCAGGACGACATTGACAACGGCCAAAATTTTGGCGCCTCCATCATTGTCGCGCACAAAGGCGTGGTTCAACACCGCAGGACGTTCGGCACGGTAGCTCCTGACCGCAAAGCTAAGGTAGATGACCTCTATTTGATGATGTCGCTATCAAAGTCATTTACGGCCGCCTTGACACTGCGAGCCATCGATCACGGTCGCTACTCACTGGACACGCGCATCGCCGATTTTATCCCGGAATTCGCAGCTGGCGGAAAACAGCGCGTTACAGTGCGACATCTGCTTACCCATACAGCAGGCACCTATGCCAATTTTGCTCCACCGCAACCACTCCTGCCGAGCGAACTTGGAAACCTGGCGAAGAACGTCGCGGCAGTGTCGGCATTGCCTGCTGCAAATATTCCTGGTGAACGGGTGGTGTATAACCCATTTGCCGGTTACGCAATGCTTGGACAGTTGCTAGTTGTCACAGATCCACTCAAACGCCGTTTCGCCGATATTGCACACGAAGACTTATTCGAACCGCTGGGGATGCACAATACATCCTATGGCCTAGCACCTGATGAACCCCGTCGAGTACCAGTCGCTTTCACGAAGCGCAATAGCAACAAAACAACTAGTCAGACGGCAAAGCTGCTCAACCAATATCTTGACGAAAGCAGTGAGCACCCCGCCGGCGGAGCATTTAGCACTGTCGATGATATCTTTCGTTTCGCCGAAGCCTTGCGGCCATACGCAAATGAGTCAGGGAAACAGTTCATTTCGCCGGCACTGCTTTCCTACGCAACGCAAAACCATACCGGGAATATGGGGAACGGGGCGTGGGATTTCTATCGAGAGGCGCATGGGCTGCCAGAATACCCCGCAAATTTCACCTTACTAGGTGGATATGTCCGCGGTGACGGCCATTTCATCAATGGTGCGGGATTTACCGCATCGCCCCAGACCTATTACGCAGTAGGCGGAGGGTCTACGATGTGGTGGGTCGATCCAACACGTGAACTGACATTCGTTTTTCTTAGCGCAGGATTTATCGAAGGTCTAGCGCACTTCAACCGATTACGACGGCTGGGCGATCTCGTATTGGCGTCTTGGATTCGTTGAATGCCGGCCTGGATCGCCTTATTTCAGGGTCGACTCTGCCGCTGTTGCGTTGGCGGACGGCGCGTTATCTCTATCCATATTCATACTCGCAGGGATTATTGAGTAATCGGACTTATTAGGTGCATTATCTTGAATGGGATTACCGCTCTGACCAAATTGCAGGAAACTGCACAAAATGGTTCGCGCCGCAGCTAGTAAGAAACCGGAATTTAGGATTTGAAGCATACGTACTGTCGTAGTCGGACAATCACTCTGGACATGCCGTGCACTTCATTCGTTACCTCGATGCTGGCACGGCTTTACATAACGTAAAGTAGAAAAATTGCATACTTAAAACCAGGAACGCTGACTTTGTCTAGGTTCTATCCTGGATGAAGATACCATTTGGCTACTAGCATGGCTGTTGATAATAGTTTTGCCCTGTAGCTCATATTTTTTAAATGAAAAGGTTAGCCAGACAAAAAAACGGCACGATTATTTTACCCGCACTTGCTCGATCTTTGGCTATTTTTATTTGTACAGTTGCCACTTTGTCGAGTGTTCTATTTTTTGAGGTGAAAGCTAATCCTATGATATTCAGGTGCAATAGGAATATTGACTCGTCCATAAAGGAGTACCTATGCGCGAAGAAAAAGGCGTCTTTATCCGGCAAGTGCCTATGAAAGTTAGAGGCGATGATAAGTATGCGGTATGGCATAGACGACCATTGCCACTATAGGCGCCACGGGCGCGCTACTTCGGATTCGCGTAGGAAACCGTTTTGCTTAGAAAAGGCGAAATACGGCGTGACGGTGCCATGCCATTGCTCTGTGATATTTACCTTGATCGCAACGTGCCGGTTATACTAAGCGATGGCATAACTATCTTCACCGACGTGTTCCGGCCAGTTCATAGCGGTAACTATCCTGCAATTGTCTCATGGAGCCCGTATTGAAAAGAGGTCGGTAGCGAGTCGGTCGACGACTTTCCCGAACGGTCCGGCGTAGCGTTGGGCCGCCTTTCGGAGCTAAATAAGTTTGAGGGTATCGATCCGGCCTTCTGGGTAAACCGCGGATACGTCGTCCTCCAACCTGACTCCAGAGGAGCTTATAAGTCTGAAGGTAACCTAGTGTATTGGGGTACACAATTGGGGGAAGACGGCTACGACTTTGTGGAGTGGGCTGCGGACCAAAATTGGTCAAATGGAAAAATTGGCATGGCAGGTAACAGACCGTGTCGGTATTCAACCCGTCATTGCCCGACGCAAGATGCGTCGTAAGCCC
>NZ_WHOV01000011.1:0-63519 GCF_009765395.1 Pseudomonas sp. BAV 4579
GGCGCCGCCGCGGTCAAGGTCGACGAGACCCCGGCCGGCCTCGCCGCCGGTCTGCCGCCCGCCCCGGCCCCCGGCTTCGGCCTGGTGGTGACGCTGATCCTGCTGCCCATCGTGCTGATCCTGCTGGGCACCCTGGCCACCAGTTGGCTACCGGCCGGCAACCTGCTGCGCGACATCTTCACCGTGATTGGCGCGCCCCTGGTGGCGCTGCTGATCGACACCCTGCTGTGCGCCTATGTGCTGGGCTTCCGCCGCGGCTGGTCGCGCGAGCAGGTCTCGGACGTCATCGGCTCGGCGCTGCCCGGCGTGGCCATGGTCATCCTCATCGCCGGGGCCGGCGGCGTCTTCGGCAAGGTGCTGGTGGACACCGGCATCGGCGCGGTGGTCTCGGAACTGCTGCGCGCCACCGGCCTGCCGGTGCTGGCGCTGGGCTTCGTGCTGACCCTGCTGCTGCGCGCGGTCCAGGGCTCCACCACCGTGGCCCTGGTCACCACCGCCGGCATCCTCGGCCCGCTGATCGCCACCCTGGACCTCTCGGCCAACCACATGGCCCTGCTCTGCCTGGCCATGGGCGCCGGTGGTCTGGCCGTGTCGCACATCAACGACGCCGGCTACTGGATCTTCACCAAGCTGGTCGGCCTGAGCGTCGCCGACGGCTTGCGTACCTGGACCGTCCTGACCACCCTGCTGGGGTGCATGGGCTTCGCCATCACCCTGCTGCTCTGGCCCTTCGTCTGATCTGGGAGACAAGCCATGCCCCGTTTCGCCGCCAACCTCAGCATGCTCTACCCCGAGCATGCCTTCCTCGACCGCTTCGCCGCCGCCGCGGCGGATGGCTTCCAGGCCGTGGAATACCTCTTTCCCTACGAGCACACCGCCGCCGAGATCAAGACACGCCTGGACGCCGCCGGCCTGACCCAGGTGCTGTTCAACGCCCCGCCCGGTGACTGGGCCGCGGGCGAACGCGGCCTGGCCGCCCTGCCCGGTCGCGAAGCCGAATGCCGCGCCGGCATCGACCGCGCCCTGGACTACGCCGCCGTGCTGGGCAATCGCCTGGTGCATGTGATGGCCGGCCTGCTGCCCGCCGGAGTCGACCGGGCCCGCGCCCGCGACACCTACCTGGGCAACCTGGCCCATGCCGCCGAACAGGCGGCCAAGGCCGGGGTGACGATCCTCATCGAGCCGATCAACCCGCGCGACATGCCCGGCTATTTCCTCAATCGCCAGGACGACGCCCAGGCCATCCGCCAGGCCATAGGCGCTGACAATCTCAAGGTGCAGTTCGACTGCTACCACTGCCAGATCGTCGAGGGCGACGTCAGCAAGACCTTCGAGCGCGACTTCGCCGGCATCGGCCACGTGCAGATCGCCGGCGTGCCCGATCGCCACGAACCGGATCTGGGCGAGCTTCATTACCCCTACCTGTTCGAGCGCTTCGACGCCCTCGGCTACGACGGCTGGATCGGCTGCGAATACCGCCCGCGCGGCGATACCTCGGCCGGGCTGGAGTGGTTGCGCAAGCTCAGGGCCTGAGTCCCTGCTGGGCTTCGACGATAGAGCCGTCTCAACCCAACCTACCGCCCCCGTAGGTTGGGCTGAGCAGGGCGAAGCCCAACAGCTCATCCTTCCAGCTTGTAGGGTGGCCAACGGCGCAGCCTTGTCCACCTTCAGGCACCTAGGCCCAGTGGAAAACGCTGGGCGGTTTTCCACGCTACGGATCTATCGCTCCATCGCCGCCATGCGGTCCGCCGATGCAACCACTGCTACAGCACCATCAGCCCTGTAGGAGCGGCCCATGGCCGCGATGAAGCTCCATCCCCTACACCTCCACCACCGCCAACGGCTGCCCCAGGCGTCGGCGGAATTCCTCCAGGAAGGCCGGAGCGAAGGCCCGCGCCGGCCAGTGGTTGAAGATGAAGCCCAGGTCGGAAAAGGCGCAGGGCTGGGGGAAATCGAAGCCGTTGATGTCGTCTTCGTGAGCGCATTCCGGGCAGGCGAAGTTGTCGCTTTCCGCCGGCATCCAGACTTCCAGGTGCTCGAACAGCGCCTCGCCAATCTCCCGGCGGCAGGCCGGGCAGCGGGCGCGACCCTCGAAGCCGGCCAGCGGGGTGAAGATGCAGCGTTCGGTGACGATCTCCAGGCCGCCATCGGCGAAGTCGCGCGGATCGTCCATGCCTGGCGCCAGGCGCAGCACCTCGGTCAGTCGCGGCCCCGGCGCATGGCCACGCCGGCCGCGACTGGGCAGACAGGGCGAGGCCTCGGCCCTGACCACGCCGCTGGCGGCGAGCCAGCCGAGAATCTCCACGGCGGTGCGCTCCACCCGCGGATGGCTGGAAATGCGGGGAGCGAGGATGGTCTGGCGCAGGGTCATGGAACAGGCGTCTCGAAGGAAGGGGCGCGCAGCTTAATGGGCTGCTCGCCGCACGCCCAGAGCTGCTAAGGTGAGGCCGACGAAAGCCACAGAAAGCGCCCCATGTTCAAGGATCCCTTCGCCCGCCTCGGTCTCGATCGCGAGGTGCTCAGCGTCAGCCAGCTCAATAGCCGCGCCCGGGTGCTACTGGAAGATGTCTTCGCCCAGGTCTGGGTCGAGGGCGAGATCTCCAACCTGGCCAAGCCCGCCTCGGGCCACCTGTATTTCACCTTGAAGGACGGCCAGGCCCAGGTGCGCTGCGCGCTGTTCCGCCAGCACGCCAGTCGGGTGCGCCAGGCGCTGCGCGACGGCCTGGCGGTCAAGGTGCGTGGCAAGGTCTCGCTGTTCGAAGGCCGCGGTGACTACCAGCTGATTCTCGACAGCGTCGAGCCGGCCGGCGACGGCGCCCTGCGCCTGGCCTTCGAGGCGCTCAAGGAGCGCCTCGCCGCCGAAGGACTGTTCGCCGCCGAACGCAAGCGCGCACTGCCCGCCCATCCGCAGCGCATCGGCATCGTCTCCTCGCCCACCGGCGCGGTGATCCGCGACATCTTCAGCGTGTTCAAGCGACGGGCGCCCCAGGTCGAACTGACGCTGATCCCCACCGCGGTGCAGGGCCGCGAGGCCACCGCCCAGATCGTCCGCGCCCTGCAACTGGCCGACCGCCAGGGCTTCGATGCGCTGATCCTGGCGCGCGGCGGCGGCTCCCTGGAAGACCTCTGGTGCTTCAACGAAGAACCCGTGGCCCGCGCCCTGGCCGCCTGCCAGACCCCGGTGGTGAGCGCCGTGGGGCACGAGACCGATGTCTCCATCGCCGACTTCGTCGCCGATGTCCGCGCCCCTACCCCGTCGGCGGCGGCGGAATTGCTCGCCCCCCACAGCGCCGACCTGCGCCAGCGCCTGGACGGCCTGCATCGCCAACTGCTCTTGCGCATGCGCGAACGGCTGGCCCGCGAACGGCTGCGCCTGGACGCCTGCAGCCGGCGCCTGCGTCACCCCGGCGAGCGGCTGCGCCAGCAGGCCCAACGGCTGGACGATCTGGATCTGCGCCTGCGCCGCGCCTATGTCATCGCCCAGAATCGCCGTCGCGATCGCCTGGCGCACCTGGACACCCGGCTGGCCGGCCAGCATCCCGGGCGCCAGCTGGCCCTGCTGCGCCAACGGCTGGAGCAACTGGCCGAACGCCTGCCGCGGGTCATGCAGCGGCAGCTGAAGGAGCGTCAGCAGCGCCTGGCCGGTACCGTCCAGACGCTGCAGATCGTCAGCCCCCTGGCCACCCTGGGTCGCGGCTACAGCATCCTGCTCGACGAACGCGGTCACGCCGTGCGTGCCGCCGCCGAGGTCGCCAATGGGCAGAAGCTCATCGCCCGGCTCGCCGAGGGCGAACTGACGGTACGCGTACTGGACAATCACCAGGAACCCACCACTCTGTCTCTGTTGGACTAATCGGTCCAAGCCGGACCGATGGTGGCATGCATCTTGAACCCTCGGTCAGGATTTCCCCCTACCGAGGCCCTCCATGCATTCCCTCCTACGCGCGTCCCTGCTTCCCCTCACCACCGCCCTGCTGGCCGGCGCGGCCCAGGCCGCGACCCCGCCCGCCGCGCCGCTGCAACCCAAGGTCATGATCGTGGCGATGTTCGCCCCCGAGGCCCAGACCTGGATCGATCGCTTCAAGCTCACCCACAAGGTCGCCGTCGACGGTCTCTCCGCCGACTATCCCGATGTGCTCTGCAATGAGGCACAGGTGTGCCTGATGACTACCGGAATGGGGCATGCCAACGCCGCCGCCTCGACCCTGGCGCTGACCCTGTCGCCCAGATTCGACCTCAAACAGACCTATTTTCTGGTCGCCGGCATCGCCGGGATCAGTCCCAAGGAAGGCACCCTGGGCACCACCGCCTGGGCGCGCTATCTGGTGGACTTCGGCATCCAGTGGGAGATGGATCCCCGTGACGTGCCCAAGGACTGGCCCACCGGTTACCTGGGCATCAATACCCGTGGGCCTGGCGAGAAACCACCGCTGGACTACAAGACCGAGGTGTTCGAACTCAATGTGCGGCTGAGAGACAAGGCCTATGCCCTGTCCCGCCAGGCCGAGCTGACCGAGAGCGCGGAATCCAAGGCCTGGCGCCAGACCTATGACTACGCCCCGGCCAACCAGCCGCCGGTGGTGACCCGTTGCGACACCCTGGCCGGCGACACCTGGTATTCCGGCACCCGCCTCGCCGAACGGGCCGAGGAATGGACGCGCCTGCTCACCGACGGCCAGGGCCGCTACTGCACCACCCAGCAGGAAGACAACGCCACCTACGAAGCGCTGCTGCGCGCCAGCCGCCTGGGCAAGGTCGACCTGCAACGTCTGGCAGTGGTCCGCGCCGGCTCCGACTTCGACCGCCCGGCCAAGGGCGCCTCCGAGGTGGCCAATCTGCTCGACTACGCCAAGCAGGGCGGTTTCGCCCCGGCCCTGGAAAATCTCTATCGCACCGGCAATCCGCTGGTGCAGGAGATCGTCAAGCACTGGGACGTCTGGGAAAAGGGTGTGCCGGCGAGCTGAGACTCCGAGCCCTACTGGCGGGGCTGCTCCACGGTCCGCTCGGGTGACTGGGCGGCCGGATCGCTGCCCGGTGCGCTCTTCTGTACCACCTCGCTGCGCTGAGGTGGCGGCATTTCCGGTGACTTGTCGCAACCGGCGAGCAGGGCGCCGAGGGTCAGCAGCGCCAGACTGCTGGCAAGAGTACGAGGCATGGTCTTCTCCCTGGGGTTTGAAGGATGACCCCGGGATTTCCCCGGACGTTCCCGCCCAGGCCACCGCCAGCCGGCGGTCGGCCCTGGCGATCTTCCACGTGGATGGCGCAGTCGTACCTGCAGGACCGGCTTCTCCGGTCACCTTTCAGGAATCCGCCATGCCCAGACCTGCCCTCTCCCGCCTCGCCCTGGCCACCCTGCTGACCGCCCTGCCCCTGGCACCCGTCGCCCTGGCCGCCGAATCCAGCGCCAAGCTGGAAAAGGTCGCCAGCTTCGATCACCAGGTCACCGGCGTGACCGTCAGCGAGAGCGGACGGATCTTCGTCAACTTTCCGCGCTGGACCGAAGACAGCGAGGTCTCGGTCGCCGAACTCAAGCCCGACGGCAGCCTGGTGCCCTATCCGGATTCGGCCTGGAACGGCTGGCGCAATGCCAAGCGCGACGAACTGACCCCGGGCAATCACTGGGTCTGCGTGCAATCCGTGGTGGCCGACGGTCGTGGCAGTCTCTGGGTGATCGACCCGGGCGCTCCGGCCCAGGCGCTGGTGGTGCCCGGCGCACCCAAGCTGGTCAAGATCGACCTGGCCAGCAACCAGGTGAGCAAGGTCTATGCGCTGGACGAGAGCGTGGCACCCCAGGGCAGCTACCTCAATGACGTCAGATTCAGCCCGGATGGCCGCCACGCCTATATCACCGACTCCGGTGCCCGCGGCGCCATGGTGGTACTGGATCTGGAGAGCGGCAAGGCCCGCCGCGCCCTGGATGGCGATCCGAGCACCCAGGCCGAGAAGGGCGTCAAGGTCAAGGCCGACGGCAAGCCGCTGGTGCGTCCGGATGGCCGTGGCGTGGAATTCTCCGCCGACGGCATCGCCCTCTCCCCGGCCGGCGACTACCTCTACTGGCAGGCAGTCAAGGGCAATACCCTCTACCGCATTCCTACCGCGGCGCTGCAGGGCGACGAACTCGCCAGCCTGCCGGCCAAGGTGGAAAAGGTCGGCGAGAACGGTCCGGCCGATGGTCTGCTGATGGACCCGCAAGGGCGCCTCTATGTCAGCGCGGTGGAAGACCATGCGGTGAAGATCCGCGAGAACGGCCAGCTCACCACCCTGGTGCAGGACAAGCAACTGGTCTGGCCGGACACCTTCGGTCGCGGCCCGGATGGCACCGTCTATGTCACGGATTCGCGCATCCCCGAGATGAGCTTCTTCGATCCCAAGCAGAAGCCAGCGCTGGAAACCGTGCTCTACAAGATCGTCCCCAACTGACCAAGGGGGCCCGGGGCGCCTTGCCCTGCGGCCCTCGCCTGCCCCAGCATGGGCGTTTTCGCCACCGGATGCGCCCATGCCCCGCCTGTTCGCCCTGCTCTGCTGCCTGCTGCTGACCCTGCCCGCCCATGCGGGCACCTATCTGCAACGCCTGCTGGACAAGCCCGTGCCGGGCGGCGTCGCCGTGGTCCCCATTCCGGGTGACGCGGCGCCGCGGGTGCGCTACCAGGGCAAGCCGGTGCTGGTGGTCAAGGATGGCAACGGCTGGGTGGCCATCGTCGGCATCCCCCTGGGCACGGCCACTAGCCGCCAGCCGCTGGAGGTCGTCGGCGCCGCGCCCCTGGCCTTCACGGTCGGCAGCCGGCACTACGCCGAGCAGCGCATCACCCTGAAGAACCAGCGCCAGGTCACGCCCAATCCGGAGGACCTGAAGCGCTTCGAGCGCGAACTGGCCGAACAGCAGGCCGCCTACCGGCTGTTCTCGCCAAACCAGCCCAGCAATCTGCTTCTCGACAAGCCGGTGAACGGCCCGCTCTCCAGCCCCTTCGGCCTGCGCCGCTTCTTCAATGGCCAGGAGCGTAATCCGCACTCGGGCCTGGACTTCGCCGTGCCCGCCGGCACGCCGGTCAAGGCCCCGGCCGCTGGCAAGGTGGTACTGGTGGGTGACTACTTCTTCAATGGCAAGACGGTGTTCGTCGATCACGGCCAGGGCCTGATCAGCATGTTCTGCCACCTCTCGCGCATCGATGTGCAGGTCGGCCAGGAGGTCCCACGCGGCGGCGTGGTCGGCCGCGTCGGCAGCACCGGCCGCGCCACGGGTCCGCACCTGCACTGGAACGTCAGTCTCAATGACGTGCGGGTCGACCCGAGCATCTTCATTGGCGCCTTCAAGCCCTGACCGGCGACGTTGGCCGGTCTTAGCGCAGCGCGGCCCAGATGTCGGGCCGCGTGCTGGTCACCGCTCAGGGGATGATGGCGTTCTTGAGCATATCCATCACATTGGCCGCACGCGCCGAACCGGACAGCATGCCCTTCGCCGAATAGAGCGCCATGCCGAATACCTGACCCGGCGCGATCATTGGCGGCATGACCAACTCGTCGCGTACCGTGACTACGTCCAGCAGCGCCGGGCCGGGTTCGGCCAACCAGGCCGCGATCGCATCCTCCAACAGCTCTGGCTGCTCGACCCGCCGGCCCCACCAGCCCATCGCCTCAGCCATCCGGCTGAAATCGGGGTTGTGCAGATCGGTGAAGGTATCGACCAACCCCTCGACCTTTTGCTCGATCTCGACGAAGCCCAGCGTGCCGTTGTTGAAGACCACCACCTTGATCGGCAGCTGTTCCTGCACAGCGGTCAGCAGGTCGCCCAGCAACATGGTCAAGCCGCCATCGCCGGATAGTGAGATGACCTGCCGCCCTGGATAGGCCGCCTGGGCGCCCAGGGCCTGCGGCATGGCATTGGCCATCGTCCCATGGCTGAGACTGACCACGGTCCTATTGGCGCCGGTCGACGGGATGTGTCTCAGGCACCAGACCATCGGCGACCCGCCGTCGGCGGTGAACACCGCATCCGGCGCCGCATGGCGCGCGATCAGCGCGGTCAGATACTGCGGATGGATCACCTCGCGATAGCCGGAGGTCTCGCGCTTGTCGAGGGCTGCTTCCGCTTTGCGGGCGTGGGCCAGGGCATGCTCGAGGAAGCCGCGCTCCTCGCGCGGCGTGACCAAGGGCAGCAACGCCGTCAGCGTATCGGCGATGTTACCAACCGCGGCGATGTCGACGGGATGGCGCCGCCCCAGGTGCGTGCCCTCCACATCGATCTGGATGATGGTGGCCTTGCTCGGATAGAACTGCCGCCACGCGAAGTCGCAGCCCAGCAGCAACAGGGTGTCGCAGTCCATCAGCGCCTGATAACCACCCGCCGTGCCGAACACCCCGGTCATGCCCACGTCGTAAGGGTTGTCATGCTCCAGGAAGTCCTTGGCCCGACTGGTGCGCGCCACCGGGGCCTGTAGCTTCGCGGCTAGCGCCACGACCTGATCATGGGCCTTCTCACAGCCCGAGCCGCCATAGATGGCGATCTTCTCGCCCTTGTTCAGCGCCTCGGCGATCCGCTGCAATTCCGCATCGGACGGGCGGATGACCGGCTCGGCCTGGTGTACGGCGAAGTCGGGCTCGTCCGGGGCCTCGGCCTTGGACACGTCAACGGGAACGATCAGCACCGCGACGCCGCGCTTGGACAGCGCCGTCTGGGCAGCCATCGCGGTCATCCGCTTGGCCTGAGCGGGGGTGCGGACCTCCTCGCAAAAGACGGTTCCCTTGGCATAGATCGCCTTGAAATCCACCTCCTGCGGAAAATCGAAACCCAGTTCGTCCTGGACGATCTGGCTGGCGATCAACACCACAGGCGCGCGGTTGCGGTTGGACTCCCATACCCCGTTGATAAAGTGCAGGCTACCCGGACCGCAGGACCCGGCACAGAGAGCGATTTTGCCCGTCAGCAACGCATCGGCCCCAGCCGCCATGGCGCCTGCCTCCTCGTGGCGAACATGGACCCAGCGGATGTCGCTGCGCCGGATCGCATCGGTGACATAGTTGAGGGTATCGCCCGGCACGCCATAGCAGCGCTCGACACCCGCGGCTTCCAGGGTTTCCACGATGACATCGGCAACTCGACGACCCATTTTTCTCACCCTTGCAGTTATGGTTGATGATGGACACTGATAGCGCTGGACGACTGTCGTAGGCGTTATGGCTTTCGCGGCTGCACCGAGCCCGCTCCCCAGAGCGCTGCCGGTGAGCCGAAGACCCCGCCTCCAGCAAAGCCCTGCCCTAGACGCCTTCAAGCCGAACAGACCGGCAAGCTGCAGCAACGTTCCGCTATCTCGGCCATGGCGACAGAAGCTGCCACGCGCGCGGCTGGGCCAGGGACTCCCGGCCAGCGCCGGCACGGCTGTACAACTAGACGTTGAACATGCTGAAACAGCAATTTACTCAGGGTGCGGGGGCAGCTATTGCCAGGCATCCGGCTTCGGATTAAAAGGAACGCCCCATTCGCTTCCAGCCGGAACAGCCACCATGTCTTCGCGCCCCCGCTTCGGCAGTGCCCTCGGCAGCATCCTGCTGGTCACCGCGGCCTGCTACCTGCTGGTGGGCTTCTCCCAGGGCTTCGTGCTGTCGGCCTGGTCCTGGCGCACCTGGGTGGTGTTCGCCGTCATGGTGACGATCTATCCGATCGGCCTGTTCGCCGGCTGGTGGAAGAAGCGCGAGCCGGTGGAGCACTAGGCCGCTCGCAGGCAAGACGGATCGCCGGCCACAACCGGATTCTGGGCTGTGCGAGCTGGCCAGCCCCGCGCCACTCAGCGTAAGGGATCGAGGCGATACAGGCCGTCGATGGGGCACTCCATCCGGCTGCCCCGGGCATCGGTGGAGACGAGAAAGTCGCCCGGACGCAGGCCAGCGGCGCGCGAGCGATAGCCGAGGCGATTGCCAGCGGCCAGGTTGCGACAGGGCACGGCGAAGTCCACCAGGTAGGCGCGGCCCAATCCCGTGCCCAGCGCCAGGTGCCGGGTGTCCAGGTAGTGCCAGCCAGAGAGATCGAAGCCCAGGATGGTGTCCATGGCGGCGCCCTGCCGATAGCCCAGCTCGGCCAGGCGATCGTCCAGCGTTGGCGGTCCGAACGGACGCCCGGCACAACCGGCGAGCAGCAGCACGGCGACTAGAGTGAAAAAGGCAGGGAGGACGCGCATGGAAATTTTCCTGGAAAGGCTGAACCTTGGACCGACCCCGGGCGCCGAATACGCCGTGCGGGGCGCAGCTTTGCTAACGTGGCGCCCGTAGTATCCCGTCAAGAGACCCCCTATGCCCACGGCCCTGACCAACCTGATCGACGATCTCGAAAAACACCCGCAACTGCTCATCCTGGTCGCCTGCCTCGGCCTGCTGCTGGCAGCCTGGGTGCTCAACTGGATCGTCAAGCGCATCCTGGTGCGCGGCTTCTATCGCCTGCTGCGCAGCACCTCCTTCGGCCAGGATCACGAACTCAATCACCACCGCGTCATCGGTAGGCTGGCCAACATCGTCCCGGCCCTGGTGCTGTCGATCGGCATCGAACTGGTGCCCGGGCGGCCCGAGGGCCTGGTCACCGTGGTGCAGAACGTCTGCAGCGCCTTCATCGTGCTGACCATCGCCCTGGCCCTGGGCAGCGCCCTGAACGTGGTCAACGTGCTCTATTCGCGAAGGCCCTCGGCGCGGCTCAAGCCGATCAAGGGCTATGTCCAGGTCAGCAAGATCGTCATCTACGCCATCGCGGTCATCCTGATGATCGCCACCCTGATTGATCGCTCGCCGCTGATCCTGCTCTCCGGCCTCGGCGCCATGGCCGCGGTGCTGCTGCTGATCTTCCAGGACACCCTGCTCTCCCTGGTGGCCAGCGTGCAGATCTCCAGCAACGACATCATCCGCGTCGGCGACTGGATCGAGATGCCCCAGCTCAACGCCGACGGCGACGTCATCGACATCGCCCTGCACACGGTCAAGGTGCAGAACTTCGATAAGACCATCACCACCATCCCCACCAAGAGATTCATCACCGACGCCTTCCGCAACTACCGCGGCATGCAGGAGGCCGGTGGCCGACGGATCAAGCGCGCGCTCAACATCGACCAGAACAGCGTGCACTTCCTCAGCGACGCCGAGCGCGAGCACCTGCACCGCTTCCACCTGCTGGACGACTACCTCACCGCCAAGGAACAGGAACTGGCGGACTGGAATCGCAAGCTGGAAAAGCGCGGCCAGGAGCCGGTCAACACCCGCCGGGTCACCAACCTGGGGACCTTTCGCGCCTATGTCGAGCGCTACCTGCGCGCTCATCCCGGGGTCCACCAGGGCATGACCCTGCTGGTGCGCCAGATGCCGCTCTCCGGCGAGGGTCTGCCGGTGGAGATCTACTGCTTCACCAACACCACGGTGTGGGCGCAATATGAGGGCATCCAGGGAGACATCTTCGATCACCTGCTCTCCATCCTCCCGGAATTCGGCCTCCATGTGTTCCAGCACCCGAGCGGACGCGACTTCCGCGGGCGGCTGGAACCGCGCGAGGCCATGACCTCCCTCGGCGAACCGGGCACCCCGGCGCCCTGATCGCCCGCCCCGGCCTAAGGAAAGACCATGATCGTCGTCCACCACCTGAACAACTCCCGCTCCCAGCGGGTGCTCTGGCTGCTCGAAGAACTCGGCATCGAGTATCGGGTGCAACGCTACGAGCGAGCGGCAGGCGGCCTGTTCGCCCCGCCGGAGTTACGCAAGGTGCATCCGCTGGGCAAGTCGCCGGTGATCGTCGACGGTGAGCTGACCCTAGCCGAATCCGGCGCCATCGTCGACTACCTGGCACGGCGCTACGGGCCGCAACTGCTGCCCGCCCAGGACAGTCCGGAGTTCGTGCGCTACACCTACTGGCTGCACTACGCCGAAGGCTCGGCCATGACGCCGCTGCTGCTCAAGCTGGTGTTCGACCGCATCGCCACCTCGCCCATGCCCTTCTTCGCCAGGCCCATCGCCAAGGGCATCGCCGCCAAGGCCACCGCGAGCTTCATCCAGCCGCAACTGGACCTGCACCTGGACTACCTGGAAAGCCAGCTGGGTGCCAGCGGCTGGTTCGTCGGCGACCGCTTCACCGCGGCCGACATCCAGCTCAGCTTCCCGCTGGAAGCCGCCGCCAGCCGCGCCGGCCTGGACAACGGCAAGCGCCCCAAGCTAGTGGACTTCCTCAAGCGCATCCATGCCCGTCCGGCCTACCAGCGCGCGCTGGAACAGGGCGGGCCCTACGTCTACGCCTGAAGCTGGGCCTGTTGGGCTTCGCTAAACGCTCAACCCAACCTAAGGTCTTGCGCCTCCTCTCCCTCGGGGAAAGGCTGGGGTGAGGGGAAACTCCGGCCCCGTAGCGTGGAAAACCGCGCCAGCGTTTTCCACTGATGTCCCGATGCCTTGGCCGCGTGGACAAGGCTGCGCCGTTGTCCACCCTACACGGCGTCCGGCTGGTCTCGGAAAACCCCCTCTTTCCCTCCGGAGAGAGGGACCCACGCCCTACCGCCGCATCGGCATCCGGTCGACCGTGCCGAACAGCGCCTCGAGCGACCACTCCTGCTGCTCCCGCACCTTGACCCCGCCATCCTTGCCCACCAGATAGAGCGTCGCCGGCTGGCCGGCACGGGCGTCCAGCGCCTTGAGCAGCGCCCGGGTCTGCTCCGGCCGCAGCGGCTCGTCGTTGCGACTACCAGCGTCGCCCACCACCGTATAGAGCACCATCTCGCGCTCGACGAAGGCTTCGCGATTGGCCGGCTGCGCCAGTTCCTCGCGGAGCTTCGCGACCTGGGGATCATTGGCCGTCGGCGCGACCAGGATCAGCGGTCGCGTCTTCCAGCGTTCCGCCTCCAGAGGGTTGTCGGCTGCCTGGGCCGTCGCGGCCAGACCGGCGACCAGGGTGGTCGCTAGGCCTACCAGTGCGAGAGTCTTCATGGACGCCTTCCTTTCGTTCGGTTGCCGTGAGTCGTCCAGCATTGACCCCGGCCCGGCGCCAGGGGTCGCTCCGGCGATCTCGGGTTACACAAAAAACACCGCCCCTCCCATTTATAAATCACCAATAAAAAGCCATAACCGGCAATAAATCCCCACCAGAATCCGATAAGCAAACATTCCTGCCAATTTTAAAAAGAACATTGCGAGACCTGCCCTGGGCGGACTAACGTTAGCGCCATGCACAACGCCCATACCCTCATCCTCCTCCGGCAGCACCGCTGCCTGCGACTGGTCAGTCCACGACTGCGAAGCTCGACCGCGTTCGCTTCGTAAGTCCCGACTACGCCCAAGGAAAGAACCCCATGACCATGCTCAAAGATCCCTCGCAGAAGTACCGTCCCTTCACGCCCGTCGCCCTGCCCGACCGTACCTGGCCGGACAAGGTCATCGACAAGGCGCCAATCTGGCTGTCCACCGACCTGCGCGACGGCAACCAGTCGCTGATCGAGCCGATGGATGCCGAGAAGAAGATGGCCTTCTTCAAGTGCCTGGTCGCCGTGGGCCTGAAGGAGATCGAGGTGGGCTTCCCCTCCGCCTCCCAGACCGACTTCGATTTCGTCCGCGAGCTGATCGAGGGTGGTCACATCCCCGACGACGTCACCATCCAGGTGCTGACCCAGGCCCGTGACGACCTCATCGAGCGCACCTTCGAATCGCTCAAGGGCGCCAAGCGCGCCATCGTCCACTACTACAACGCCTGTGCGCCGAGCTTCCGCCGCATCGTCTTCGGCCAGGACAAGGCCGGCGTCAAGGCCATCGCCGTGGCCGCCGGCCAGACCATCGTGCGCCTGGCCGCCGAGCGACCGGAGACCCAGTGGGGCTTCGAGTATTCCCCCGAGGTGTTCAGCTCCACCGAGACCGACTTCGCCGTCGAGGTGTGCAACGCGGTGATCGCGGTGTTCGCACCGACCCCGCCCAGCAAGCTGATCCTCAACCTGCCCGCCACCATCGAGTGCGCCACGCCCAACAACTACGCCGACCAGATCGAGTGGTTCGGGCGCCACATCGACCGCCGCGACAGCGTGCTGATCAGCGTCCACACCCATAACGACCGCGGCACCGGCGTCGCCGCCTCGGAACTGGCGGTAATGGCCGGCGCCGATCGCGTCGAAGGCTGCCTGTTCGGCAATGGCGAGCGCACCGGCAACGTCTGCCTGGTGACCCTGGCGCTCAACCTCTACACCCAGGGCGTCGACCCCGAGCTGGACTTCTCCGACATAGACGCCGTGCGCAAGACCGTCGAGGAGTGCAACCAGCTGCCGGTGCACCCGCGTCATCCCTATGTCGGCGACCTGGTCCATACCGCCTTCTCCGGCTCCCACCAGGACGCCATCCGCAAGGGCTTCGCCCAGCAGAAGCCGGACGCCCTCTGGGAAGTCCCCTACCTGCCCATCGATCCGGCCGACATCGGTCGCGACTACGAGGCGGTCATCCGCGTCAACAGCCAGTCGGGCAAGGGCGGCATCGCCTTCCTGCTGGAACAGGAATACGGCATCAGCCTGCCACGCCGCATGCAGATCGAATTCAGCCAGGTGGTGCAGCGCGAGACCGATCGCCTGGGCCTGGAGATGAGCGCGGCGCAGATCCATGCCCTGCTCGAACAGGAATACCTGCAGGCCAAGAGCCCCTACGCTCTGGTCAGCCACAAGCTGCGCGAGGAAGATGGCACCTCCACCGTCGACATCAAGGTCGCCGTCGAGGGTCGTACCGAGCACTGGCACGGCACCGCCAAGGGTCCGCTGGAAGCCCTGGTCGCCAGCCTGCCCCAGGCGGTGGAAATCATGGACTACCACGAACATTCCATCGGCGCCGGCGCCAACGCCAAGGCCGCCTCCTACATCGAGGTCCGCCTGGAAGGCCAGCGTCCGCTGCATGGCATCGGCATCGACGAGAACATCACCACCGCCAGCTTCCGCGCCCTGCTCAGCGCCCTGAACCGCGCGGTCACTCAGGCCCAGGCCAAGGCCGCCTGAACTGACATTCGTCAAACTAAAGGGAATACCTGTCGGTGTTCCCTTTTTTTATGTCCCCTCTGCCTAGATACTGGCCGCTTTGAGGAATCTCCGCTCCCGCCGTGCAGCGCCACGCCGAAAGCGGTCCGTTACGGACGGTCGATGAACGTATCTTTGCTTCGGTTTCCGCCCGCCCTGGGTAGCGCCTTGGCACTCTGCGGCGTGTTCCTGCTCTCTTCTCTGCTGTGCCTGACACTGACCGGTCAAGATCCCAGTGCGGTACCGGCGCTGTGGTTACCCAATGGTCTGGCGCTGGCGTGGCTACTGCGCAGTCCGCCGCAACGGTGGTCGCTACAGGCTGGCGCCATTCTGGTTGCCGCCGTGCTGGCGGACCTCCTGACGGGCGGTACAGCGCTGCATGGCCTGGGATTCGGCGCTAGTAATCTTGCCGAGATTCTGTTGGGCACCACGCTGTTGCAGCGGCAGAATCTGGTATTTAATCGCAACGTCGCGGCGATGGGCCGCCTGCTCATCTATGGCGTCCTCCTGCCGCCGCTACTAGGCGCGGCCTTGGGGACCCTGATGATGGGTCTCACCGGGGAAGCCAGACTGCTGACCGTGGCCGTGCACTGGTATATCGGTGACGCCCTAGGGCTTCTCACGGTATTACCCCTGGCGCTGCTACGCTGGCCGGTGACGCTGGCTACCTTCACGCCATACGGGCGCAAGGAATTCATCGCCCTACTGGGCCTGAGCCCCCTGCTGGCGATCTGCATCCTGAGTTACCTGCCTTACCCCTTCGTCTACCTGGCGATGCTGCTGCTGATGCTGACCATGCGGCTCACCGTAGAGGGCACGGCGCTGATCGGCGGACTCAACATCTTCCTGCTGGGCAACCTGCTTGCCTACGATCATGTCATTGATCTGACCGGCGCGTCCCTGGCCACCCAGGCGCTCACCTACATACCCGTGGCACTGATGCAGATCCCGCCGTTGTTGTTGGCATCGGCGGTGCAACAGAGCCGCCATCAGCATCAGCGGCTGCTGCGCAATCAGGCACGCTATCGACACGCCATGCAGACCGCCCCCTATGGCATGGCGCTGGTGTCCATCCAGGGGCTGCTGTCGGACGTCAACCCGGCTCTGGAAACCATGCTGGGCTATTCGCGCCATGTCCTCGAAGGCCAGTCCCTGGGCGATCTGCTGGCCGACGCCCAGGCCGAGCCCGACCTGGGCGAGCACGAGCAGACGCTGCGACTCCGTCACCATGACGGCCATTCCCTCTGGGTGATGATGGCTTGCTCGCCAGACCACAACGACCAGGATCTACTGACGGGCTATCTGCTGCAGGTTCGGGATATCGATGCTGAGCGACGCGCCGATGAAGTCAGCGCGCATCTGCGCGAGCGCTTGCAACTGGCGATTCGTGCCAGCAACGTTGGCATCTGGGAGTGGGACGGTCGCAGCCGTCAATTCATCGCCGATGCCAAGGTCCACCAGCTCTATGGCTTGCCGCTGATCGATGGCAATTACGCGCTGGCGACCTGGATCGAAGCCCTGCATCCCGAGGATCGCGAGGCGTCAATGAGGCTCTTCCGTGCCTCCATCAGCAGCCTGTCCTCCTACGAGCACGAGTTTCGCATCGTTCGCCGGGATGGCGTCGTTCGCTGGATCCGTTCTGAAGTCATCGCCATCGAAAGCGGCGACGGCTATTGCCGCATGGTCGGCAGCAACCGCGACGTCACCGAGCACCACCAGCTGACCACGGCGCTCTACGAGGAAAAGGAACGGCTGCAGGTCACCCTGGCTTCCATCGCCGACGCCGTGCTGACCACCGACATGGACGGCCGCATCCTCTTTCTCAATCCGGTCGCTGAACAGCTCACCGGCTGGTCGCTGGCGGATGCCCAGGGGCGCCCCCACGAAGAGGTGTTTCTCATCCACGACAGCCAGAGCGACGAGGTGCTGCCCAGTCCGGTGACCCGCTGCCTGTGTGAGCAGACCATCACCTCGCTGGACGAGGGCGCGGTGCTGCTCAGTCGCCAGGGTGAAAGACACGAGGTGCAGGACTCCGCCGCGCCGGTACGCACGGTGGATGGCCACATCATCGGCGCGGTGCTGGTGTTCCAGAACGTCACCCATGCCCGCAACCTGCAGCGCGAGCTGAGCTACAACGCTTCCCACGACGCCCTCACCGGTCTCTACAACCGCCTGAAGTTCGAGCAGGAGCTGGACGCCGCTTGGCAGCAGGCCCAGGCCGGCACCACCCAGCATGCGCTGTGCTTCATCGACCTGGACCGCTTCAAGGTGGTCAACGACTCCGCCGGCCATGCCGCCGGCGACCTGCTGCTGCGCGAACTGGGCACCCTGCTGCGCGATTCCCTGCGTGGCTCGGACGCGGTGGCGCGCATCGGTGGCGACGAATTCGCCCTGCTGCTGCGCGACTGCGACCTGGTACAGGCCGAGGCCGTCGCCGAAAAACTCATCGCCAGCATAGGTGCCGTACGCTTCAACTGGCAGAACCGGATCTACGACGTCGGCGCCAGTGCCGGCATCGTCGCCATCACCGCCGAGACCCGCAGCCTGGCCGAATTGATGAGCCAGGCCGACGTGGCCTGCTACACAGCTAAGCACGCCGGGCGCAATCGCGCGGCGCTCTATCGCGCCGGCAGCGAGGACGTGGAGCGCCAGCACCGCGAGATCCTCATGGCCAGCGGCCTGCGCGAAGCCCTGGAACAGCACCGCTTCGAACTCCACGCCCAGGTCATCGTCCCCACCCGCGCCACCGGCAGCACCGCGCAGCACATCGAGCTGCTGCTGCGCCTGCGCGATGTCCAGGGCCAGCTGATCTCGCCGGCCACCTTCATCCCGGCCGCCGAGCGCTTCGGCCTGATGAGCAGCATCGACCGCTGGGTGGTGCGCCAGGTGCTGGTCGAACTGGTGCCCTGGCTGCAGGAACGACCCGAGCTGCACGTGGGCATCAACCTCTCGGGCAACAGCCTGAGCGATCCCGACTTTCTGCCCGAATTGCTGGAGCTGATCGCCGCCTCGCCGCTGGATCCGCAGCGCCTGCTCTTCGAGCTGACCGAGACCGCGGTGATCAACAAGCTCTCGGTGGCCTCCGCGCTCATCAGCCAGGTGCGCGAACGCGGCTGCCGCATCGCCCTGGACGACTTCGGCGCCGGCCTCAGCTCCTTCGCCTACCTCAAGCACTTCCGCGTCGACTACGTGAAGATCGACGGCAGCTTCATCCGCACCCTCGACCAGGATCCGCTGGATCGCGCCATCGTCGAGTCCATCAATCAGGTCGCCCATCACCTGGGCGCCGAGACCATCGCCGAATTCGTCGAATCCCAGGCCACCTTCGAACTGCTCAGCACCATCGGCGTCGACTACGCCCAGGGCTATGCCCTCGGCAAACCCCTCCCCCTGCGGGAGTGGCCGGGGTCATCACGCCTCGAACCTTGAGCCGCGGCCATCGGTCGTAACCTGCATGACTCCCCCAACCGGATGAGGATTCCATGCACACACGTACCCTTGGCCACTCAGACCTCCAGGTGCCGCCACTCTGCTTCGGTGGCAACGTCTTCGGCTGGACGCTGGACGAAGCCCAGTCCTTTCGCATGCTGGACGCCCTGCTCGAGGCGGGCCTGACCTTCATCGACACCGCCGACGTCTATTCGCGCTGGGCACCGGGCAACAGCGGTGGCGAATCCGAGACCCTGCTGGGCAAGTGGTTCGCCCGCAGCGGCAAGCGCGACCAAGTGATCCTGGCCACCAAGCTGGGCATGGACATGGGCGAAGGCCGCAAGGGCCTCAAGGCCAGCTATGTGCAGCAGGCGGTGGAGGCGTCGCTCAAGCGCCTGCAGACCGATCGCATCGATCTCTATCAGGCGCATTGCGATGACGAGGACACCCCGCTGGAGGAAACTCTGGGCGCCTTCGCCCGGCTGGTGGAGCAAGGCAAGGTGCGGGTGATCGGCGCCTCCAACTACAGCGGCCAGCGCCTGCGCGAAGCGGCCAGGATCGCCGAACGCCTGGGCGTGCCGGCGTACCAGAGCCTGCAGCCCCACTACAACCTGCATGCACGCCAGGATTACGAGACCGACCTGGAACCGGTGGTCAAGGAACTCGGCCTGGGCGTGATCAGCTATTTCTCCCTGGCCAGCGGCTTCCTGACCGGCAAGTACCGGACCAAGGACGATCTCCAGGGTTCGCGGGCGGAGATGGTCAAGCGCTACCTGGACGAACGCGGCGTGGCCATCCTGGCCGGCCTCGACGAGATCGCCGAAAAGCACGACGCCACCCCGGCCCAGGTCGCCCTGGCCTGGCTGATCGCCCGCCCCAGCATCACCGCGCCGATCGCCAGCGCCACCTCCCAGGCCCAGCTCGACGACCTGGTGGCCGCCACCCGGCTGCAAATACCGGCCGATGACATCACCCTGCTGAATCAGGTCAGCGCCTATCGCTGAGGTGTCGCGACCACAGACGCGCACGGAGCAGCCCCCTCTCCCTTTGGGAGAGGGTTGAGGTGAGGGAGATACCACGCAACCGATATCGAGAGTGGAAAAGGCTGCGCCGTTTTCCACGCTACGCATCAGTCACCTCTGCAGCCGCTGAAGATCTACCTGGCCGCCAAAGCCCAGCGCCCGCTCGGACAACCCCCTCTCCCCCCGGGAGAGGGCTGGAGTGAGGGAGATACCACGCAGCCGATATCAAGAGTGGAAAAGGCTGCGCGGTTTTCCACGCTACGGCCCTGCCCTACCGCACATAATCCAGTGGCAAGGCCGTGCTGTATTTGATCTGCTCCATGGCGAAGCTGGAGCTGACGTCCAGCAATCCGGGCACCTGGATCAGGCGCTTGTAGACGCCATCGTAGGCGGCGATGTCCGGCACCACGATGCGCATCAGGTAGTCGGTATCGCCAGCCATGCGATAGAGCTCGACCACCTCCGGAATGGCCGCCACCGCCTCGTGGAAGCGCTGCAGCCAGTCCATGGCGTGCTGGTTGGTGCGCACCGAGACGAACACCGTCACCCCCACGTTGAGCTGCCGGGGATCGAGCAGCGCCACCCGGGCACGGATGACCCCCTGCTCCTCCAGCTTCTGGATCCGCCGCCAACAGGCGGTGGTGCCCAGGCCGATACGCTCGGCGATATCGGCCACCGGTCGAGTGCTGTCCTGCTGCAAGATCTCGAGGATGGCGCGATCGAAGCGATCCATGAAATGGCTTTCTCCAGAAAAGCTATTTAAGAGAATTCTATTCCCCTGAAAACGCCAATAAGGGATAAAAAAGCAAATTTCTTCACGAGCGCGAGCGTTAGCCTAGTTCCATTCAAACGCTCGAGGCCGCCATGGACGCTTATCCCCTGTATTTCGACTACGCCGCCACCACTCCTGTCGACGATGTCGTCATCGAAGCCATGCTGGGTTGCCTGGGGCGCCAGGGCGTCTTCGGCAATCCCGCCTCCCGCGGCCATGCCTTCGGCAATGACGCCCAGCGCGCCGTGGATACCGCCCGCCAGCAGGTGGCCGATCTGGTCGGCGCCCGGCCCGAGCAACTGATCTGGACCTCCGGTGCCACCGAGTCCAACAACCTCGCGCTGCTCGGCGTGGCCCGGCGTCGCGGGCATGGCCATTTGATCACCAGCTGCCTGGAACACCGGGCGGTGCTCGATACCGCCGCCCAACTGGAAGCCGAGGGCTTCGCCGTCACCTACCTGACGCCTGATGCGGCCGGTCTGATCACCCCCGCCGCCGTCGAGCAGGCCTGGCGGGCGGATACCTGCCTGGTCTCGCTGATGATGGTGAACAACGAGCTGGGTACCCTGACCGACATCGCCGCCATCGGTCGACTGGTGCGTGCCCGGGGCGCGCTCTTCCACGTGGACGCCGCCCAGGCCACCGGCAAGGTCGCCCTCGACCTCACCGGCCTGGAGGTCGATCTGATGTCCTTTTCAGCGCACAAGACCTATGGCCCCAAGGGCATCGGCGCCCTCTATGTCGGTCCGCGTGCCGAGGGTACCCTGCAGGCGCAGATCCATGGCGGCGGCCACGAGCGCGGGCTGCGTTCCGGCACCCTGGCCACCCACCAGATCGTCGGCATGGGTACCGCCTTCGCCCTCGCCGGCCAGGCCATGGCGCGGGAGAACGAGCGACTCGGCCAGTTGCGCGAGCGGTTCCTGGCCGGGGTGCAGACGCTGCCCGGCATGCGGCTCAATGGCTGTGCCCGGCAGCGCATTCCCCATACCCTAAATCTGACCTTCGCCACGCCGCTGGACACCGCGTCATTGCAGCGCCAGCTGGCCTTCTCGACCACCTCGGCCTGCAGTTCGGCCAAGGCGGCGCCCTCCCATGTTCTGCTGGGTCTGGGGCTCACCCCTGAACAGGCCGCACGCAGCTACAGATTCAGCCTGGGTCGCTACACCACTGCGGCGGACGTGGACCGGGCCGTCACCCTGATCCACCAGCACGCCGCCCAGCCAGCACCCTTCTGGGCCTGATCAGTCCAGGCGGAAGGCATCGGCATCGCGCTGCGCGGGAAAGCGCTCGCGATAGGCGGTAAGGGCGGTAGCCGAGAGCGTCGTGTGGAAGATGCCGGATTCCGCGCCGGCCTCGATCAGGGGTTCACCCTGGAAGTCCAGCACCTGGCTGTCACCGGCATAGGGATGGCCATTGCCGTCGCTGCCAAGGCGATTCACCGCGGCGACATAGCAGAGATTCTCGATGGCTCGCGCCGGCAGCAGGCGATTCCAGTGCCCGCGCCGCGGCGCCGGCCAGTTGGCGACATAGAGCAGCAGGTCGGTATCGTCCTGGGCGCGACTCCAGACCGGGAATCTCAGGTCGTAGCAGATCAGCGGGCGGATCCGCCAACCCTTGAGGGTCACCCGCAGCCGCTGCTCGCCCGGGGCATAGTGCTCGTGCTCGCCGGCCATGCGAAACAGATGGCGCTTGTCATAGTGCTGCAACTCGCCATCCGGCGTCGCCCACAACAGGCGATTGCGGTACTGCCCGTCCGCGTCCCGCACGATCAGGCTGCCGGTGACCACCGCGCCGAGCCGCTGCGCCTGTTCTCGCATCCAGGCCACTGTCGGCCCGTCCGCGGGCTCGGCAAGGGCTGCCGATTCCATGGAAAAGCCGGTGGTGAACATCTCCGGCAGGATGATCAGATCGGTCTCGCCGACTTCCGTCAGCAGCGCCTCGAAATGGGCACGGTTGGCGGCCGGATCGTGCCAGGCCAGTTCGCTCTGCACCAGCGTCAGGCGCAGGTCCTGGGTAGGGGTCAGATCGCGCATAGCCGCTCCGCTGCCTGCCGCAGGGTGTCTTCGCGCTTGGCGAAGCAGAAGCGCACCAGGCGCAGGTCCGCGGGCGGCGTCTGGTAGAACACCGACAACGGAATGGCGGCGACGCCATGCTCGCGGGTCAGCCACTCGGCCATGGCCACGTCGTCCAGATCCGGGCGGATGGCGGAATAGTCGACCACCTGGAAATAGGTGCCGGCGGCGCGCTGGAAGCTGAAGCGCGAGTGCCCCAGCAGATCGCAGAAGAGATCGCGCTTGGCCTGATAGAAGGCCGGCAGCTCGCTGAGGTGTTCGGGATGGGCGGCCATGAAATCGGCCAGGGCGCCCTGGATCGGCGTCACCCCGCAGAAGCTCACGTACTGGTGCACCTTGCGCAACTCGGCCGACAGCGCCGGCGGCGCCACCACGTAACCGGTCTTCCAGCCGGTGACGTGATAGGTCTTGCCGAAGGAGCTGACCACGAAGGCGCGGGCATAGAGTTCGTCGTGGGCGATGACGCTGGCATGGCGTTCGCTTTCATAGACCAGGTGCTCGTAGACCTCGTCGCTGACCAGGTAAAGATCGCGCCCGCGGATCAGCGCGGCCAGGCGGTTCAGCTCGGCAGCGCTGACCAGGGCCCCGCTGGGATTGTGCGGGGTATTGAGCACGATGGCGCGGGTGCGCGGACTCAGGGCGGCTTCCAGTGCCGTCCAGTCGATACCGAAGCCCGGCAGCGCCAGGGGCACGTGCACGCAGCGCCCGCCGGCCAGTTGCACCGAGGGTTCGTAGCTGTCGTAGCAGGGATCGAAGACGATCACCTCGTCGCCTGGCCGCACCAGGGTCTGGAGAGCGCAGAACAGGCCCTGGGTAGCCCCGGGCACAATGGTGACCTCGGCCTCGGCATCCACCTCTCGACCATAGAAGCGGGCGATCTTGGCCGCCACCTGCTGGCGCAGCGCCGGCAGTCCGGTCATGGGTGCGTACTGGTTGTGACCGGCCGCGACATGGCGACCGACCGCCGCGAGCAGCTCGGCCGGGCCGTCGAAATCGGGAAAGCCCTGGGACAGATTCAGCGCACCGGTCTGGGCGGCGAGCTGGGACATGCGGGTAAAGATGGTGACGGCGAGGTCGGGAAGCTTGCTCTGGATCATCGCGCGGGCACGGGTCTGGCTGATAAGACCAGCAGCCTGCGATTTTTTCCCCGCGAGAGCAAGAGAGGGAGTTTGGAAGGGAGCGGTTCGGCTCGTGCGCCCAGCCAGACGCTCGACCCAAAGCTGATCGCGGCCATGGGCCGCTCCTACCGGGTTCTAACTTTTGTAGGAGCGGCCGCATCGGCGGACCGCCATGGCCGCGATAAGACGGCTCACGTAGCGTGGAAAACGGCGCAGCCTTTTCCACTGATGAATCCGCGGGGACGCCCTCACCCCACCCCTCTCCCGGAGGGAGAGGGGGCAGTTCGGTGCGCGAGGGGCACCTTCACCCAAACCCTCTACCAAAGAAAAAGGGGGCTCCCCTGAGCCCCCTTTCCCTGCGCAACGTCCTGCCGGTCTACCGGCGCTTGTCCTTGCGCTTCTTCTCGGCCTTCTTGTGGTGGCTCATCAACCGGCGCTTCTTGTTGACCTGGCGCTCGGTGAGGGTGTTCTTCTTGCCCTCGAAGGGGTTCTCGCCACCGCGGTACTCGATACGGATCGGCGTACCCACCAGCTTGAGCACCCGGCGATAGGTCTTCTCCAGATAGCGGGTATAGGACTTGGGTACCGCATCGGTCTGGTTGCCGTGGATGACGATCAGCGGCGGGTTGGCACCACCCAGGTGGGCATAGCGCAACTTGATGCGCCGGCCACTGACCATCGGCGGCTGGTGCTCCTGCACCGCGTCCTCGAGGATCTGGGTCAGGCGACTGGTCGGCCAGCGGGTGGTGGCCGAGGCGAAGGACTGTTGCACCGACTTGTACAGGTGACCCACGCCGGTGCCATGCAGCGCCGAGATGAAGTGGATGTCGGCGAAGTCGACGAACAGCAGGCGGCGTTCCAGTTCGGTCTTGACGTAGTCGCGCTCGCCGGACTCCATGCCGTCCCATTTGTTGAGAGCGATCACCAGGGCACGACCGGTCTCCAGCACGAAGCCGAGCAGGTTGAGGTCGTGCTCGACCACGCCTTCGCGGGCGTCCATGACGAAGATCACCACGTTGGCGTCCTGGATCGCCTGCAGCGTCTTGACCACCGAGAACTTCTCGACCGCCTCGAAGACCTTGCCGCGGCGGCGCACGCCGGCGGTGTCGATCAGGGTGTAGCGTTCTTCGTTGCGCTCGAAGGGGATATAGATGCTGTCGCGCGTGGTGCCGGCCTGGTCATAGACGATCACCCGCTCTTCGCCGAGCATGCGGTTGACCAGTGTCGACTTGCCGACGTTGGGCCGGCCGATCACGGCGATCTTGATGCCGGTGGTCTCGTCGATGCCCTGCACGCGACGGAAGACGTCACCGCCCTCCTCCGCGGCCGCGCGCACCTGCTCCTCGGTGAGCTCCTCGACCTCGACCTCATCCTTGGGAAAGACGCCCAGGGCGTCTTCCAGCAGGTTGTTCACGCCGCGCCCGTGGGCCGCCGCGATGGGATAGGCGTCGCCGATGGCCAGCGGGCTGAATTCCGCCCGGGCGATATCCGGGTCGACGGTATCGACCTTGTTGGCCACCAGGAAGGTGCGCTTGTTTCGCTTGCGTAGATGCTCGGCGATCATCTGATCGGCGACGGTCATGCCTTCGCGGGAGTCCACCAGGAACAGCACCGCATCGGATTCTTCGATGGCCTGCAGCGACTGCTCGGCCATCTTCAGGTCGATCCCCTCCTCGTCACCGGAGATACCACCGGTGTCGACCACGATGTAGGTGCGTCCCTGCCACTTGGCTTCGCCGTACTTGCGATCGCGGGTCAGGCCGGCAAAGTCGGCGACGATGGCGTCCCGGGTCTTGGTCAGGCGGTTGAAAAGCGTGGATTTGCCGACGTTCGGCCGCCCCACCAGGGCAATTACGGGAACCATGCGGCTCTCCCAGAGCAGAAAACACGATGGCCGCTACCGAACTTCACGGTAGCGGCCATCGGTTGAGGATAATAGTTTCTAGCGCAGACGATAGGCGACGAGTTTACCGCCATTGCCGTAAACATAGAGCATGTCGCCGACGACCAGTGGCCGTACCCGGACGCCGTCACCGTCGACCTTGGTGCGACCGACGAAACGCCCATCGACCTGGCTCAGCAGGTGGATGTAGCCGGCGTAGTCGCCCACCACCACGTTACTCGACCAGACCACCGGGCCGGTGAGCTGGCGACGGGCCAGATCGGCATTGGTCCAGAGCGAAGAAGTCGAGGATTCCTCGACGGCTTCCACGGTGCCGTTGTCCAGGCTCAGGTAGACGTTGCCGAAGCCTTCGGCGACGCCGTCGTAGCTGGAGGCGTCGCGCTGCCAGAGGATCTGGCCGTTGGCCGGATTGAGCGCGGCCACGCGGCCGTTGTAGCTGACCACATAGAGGGTGTCGCCCGACAGCGACAGACCACCGTCCACGTCGACGATGCGCTCCAGCTCGGAACGGCCCTTGGGCACGGCGATCTGCTGTTCCCACAGCGGCAGGCCGCGCTGCACGTCCAGGGCGACCACCTTGCCGCTGGCGAAACCGGCCATGACCACCTGGTTGGTGACCAGGGGCGCACCGGTACCGCGCAGACTCAGCACCGGCTGGGTGTCTTCGTAGATCCAGCGACGGGTACCACTGCCCAGCTCGAAGGCCTGCAGCTTGTCATCCTGGGACTGCACCACCACCACGTCGTTGTTGACCACCGGGGCGGAGAGCACCTCGCTGGACGCCTGGGCGCGCCACTTCTCGTCGCCACTGGCGCTGTCGAGGGCGATCACCTGGCCACGCAGGGTGCCGACCAGCACCAGGCTGGAACCGACCCCGACGCCACCGGACACCGGCAGGTCCAGGTCCTTCTTCCACAGCACCTGGCCGGTCTCGCGATTCATCGCCATGACCCGGCCATCGGCATCGGCGGCGAAGATCGTCTGGCCGTCCACGGCCGGCACCAGGCGGTTGTATTCCTTGCCCTGGCCGTCGCCCACCGAGCGACTCCAGACTTCATCCAGCCGGACTTCGGCCTTGATGTCCTTCAGCTCGGCCGGCGGCAATTCCTTCTTGCCGGTGCTGCTGCACCCGACGACCGCAAGGGCGAGACCCAGTACCGCGATAGGCTTCCAGCGCAACATCAGGCGTCTCCTTTGGCGAGATCATCGAGTTTCATCTGCAGCACGCCTTCGGCTGCATCGTTGGGCAGCGCGGCGCGGGCTTTTTCATAAGCGGCGCGGGCCTCGGTCGGCTTCTTCAGCGCAACCAGCAGGTCGCCACGCAATTCTTCACGATTGGCGACATAGGCCTTGGGTGCCTCGCCATCCAGCAGCTTGAGGCCTTCTTCGGCCTTGCCCTGGGCCGCCAGCACCCGGGCCAGACGCTGACGCGCCAGCTCGCCGAGTTCGGCGTCGTGGGGCTTGTCCACCACGGCCTTGAGCTCGGCGGCGGCGTCGTCCAGGCGATTGTTCTCCACCGCCACCTTGGCGACGAAGAGACTCCCGTACTGGGCGTAGGCGGTACCGGAATAATCCTGCTTGAGCTTGCCGTAGGTATCGGTCACCCGCGCGGTGTCGACCTTGCCGCCGGGCGCCAGAGCGGCTTCCACCAGCTGCTGATAGAGCACCGAGGCGCCTTGCGCCTGGTTGTTCTGATAGCGCTGCCAGCCCTGCCAGCCCAGTACCGCCACCAGGGCGATGACGCCACCGGCCAGCAGCGGCTTGCCATTACGCTGCCACCAGGCCTTGGCGACCACCAGATTGTCGTCGTCGATGGAACTCAAATCCGTTCTCCTCAATTCCCGCGACCGGAACCGGCCGGGGGCAAAATCTCGTCCAGACGGGCGGCCAGGGCCGCGAAGTCGACCTTTTCCTGGGGCGCGTCGCCACGCAGCGGCTTGAGTGCCACCTGTTGCGTGGCCAGTTCGTCGTCGCCCAGGATCATCGCCCAGAGCGCGCCGCTCTTGTCGGCCTTCTTGAACTGGCTCTTGAAGCTGCCGGCGCCGGCGTTGACCAGCAGGCGCAGGTCGGGACGGACGTCGCGAAGCTGCTCGGCCAGCTTGAGGCCGGCCAGTTCGGCCGCCTCGCCAAAGGCGCAGAGATAGAGATCGGCGGGGCGCTGCAGATCACCGGGCAGCCGCTCCAGGGTTTCCAGCAGCAGCACCAGGCGCTCGACGCCCATGGCGAAGCCGACCCCCGGGGTGGGCTTGCCGCCGAACTGGGTGATCAGGCCGTCGTAGCGGCCACCGGCGCAGACGGTGCCCTGGGCGCCGAGCTTGTCGGTGACCCACTCGAAGACGGTCCGGCCGTAGTAGTCCAGGCCACGCACCAGCTTGGGATTGATCTGGTAGCGGATGCCGGCGGCGTCCAGGCGGGCTTTCAGGCCGTCGAAGTGGGCGCGGGATTCGTCGTCCAGATAATCCGCCAGGGTCGGGGCGTCCTGCAGCAGCGCCTGGCTCTGGGCGTTCTTGCTGTCGAGGATGCGCAGCGGATTGGTGGTCAGGCGGCGCTGGCTGTCTTCGTCGAGTTGCTCGAAGCGGTCCTGCAGATAGGCCACCAGGGCTTCGCGATAGCGCACGCGATCGGCACTGGAACCCAGGCTGTTGAGCTGCAGGGTGACGGCGTCGGTCAGACCCAGGCGCTGCCAGAGGCGCGCAGTGAGCACGATCAGCTCGGCGTCGATGTCCGGACCGGGCAGGTTGAAGACCTCCACGCCGATCTGGTGGAACTGGCGATAGCGGCCCTTCTGCGGCTTTTCGTAGCGGAACATCGGCCCGGCGTACCAGAGCTTCTGCACCTGGCCACCGCCGGTCATGCCGTGTTCGAGCACCGCCCGCACGCAACCCGCGGTGCCTTCCGGCCGCAGGGTCAGGGACTCCTCGTTGCGGTCGAGGAAGGTGTACATCTCCTTGTCGACCACGTCGGTGCCCTCGCCGATACCGCGGGCGAAGAGTTCGGTGAACTCCATGATGGGCAGACGGATCTCGTGATAGCCATAGCCGTCGAGCAGCGTCGCGAAGGTACGTTCCAGGTAGCGCCAGGCCGGAGTCTGCTCCGGCAGGATATCGTTCATGCCACGGATGGCTTGCAGGGACTTGCTCACGAAAGGGCCTTATTCCTTGATCTTTCAGCTGCGCACGATGAGTGCGGCATCCGCTTCGGCCTTTTCGGCCGCCTTGCGGCGGATGAGCCCTTCCAGCTCGTCCACCAGATTGTCGTTGTTCAGCTTGGAGGCCGGCTTGCCGTCGATGTACACCAGGTTGTTCGGCGAACCCCCGGTCAGGCCGACATGCGCCTCCTTGGCTTCGCCGGGACCGTTGACCACGCAGCCGATCACCGCGACGTCCAGGGGCACCAGCAGGTCCTCCAGGCGCCCTTCCAGCTCGTTCATGGTCTTGACCACATCGAAGTTCTGCCGCGAGCAGCTCGGGCAGGCGATGAAGTTGATGCCCCGCGAACGCAGGCGGAGGGATTTCAGGATGTCGAAACCGACCTTGATCTCCTCGACCGGATCGGCCGCGAGCGAGATGCGGATGGTGTCGCCGATGCCTTCGGCCAAGAGCATGCCCAGCCCCACGGCGGATTTCACCGTACCCGAGCGCAGGCCGCCGGCTTCGGTGATGCCCAGGTGCAGCGGCTGCTCGATGCGGGTGGCCAGCTGGCGATAGGCGGCCACGGCCATGAAGACGTCACTGGCCTTCACGCTCACCTTGAAGTCCGGATAGTCCAGCTTCTCCAGGTGGTCGACGTGGCGCATGGCCGATTCCACCAGGGCTTCCGGGGTGGGCTCGCCGTACTTCTTCTGCAGGTCCTTTTCCAGCGAACCGGCGTTGACGCCGATGCGGATCGGGATGCCGCGCTCGCGGGCCGCGTCGACCACCGCCCTCACCCGATCTTCGCGACCGATGTTGCCGGGGTTGATGCGCAGGCAGTCCACGCCCAGCTCGGCGACGCGCAGGGCGATCTTGTAGTCGAAGTGGATGTCGGCCACCAGCGGCAGGCTGACCCGCTGCTTGATGCGACCGAAGGCTTCGGCGGCGTCCATGTCGGGCACCGAGATGCGCACGATGTCGGCACCGGCGTCCTGCAGGCGCTGGACCTGGGCCACGGTGGCATCGACGTCGCAGGTTTCGGTGTTGGTCATGCTCTGCACGGCGATGGGGGCATCGCCGCCGACCGGCACCGAGCCGACCCAGATCTTGCGGGACAACCGACGTTTGATGGGCGATTCGCTATGCATGCTGGTTTCCCATGGGGTCGCCGGACGTCATTGTCCGGCCTGACCGAGTTTGATGCGGGCGGTCTCGCCCTTGGTGTAGGGCGCGAGGTCGACGACCTGGCCGTTGTAGGAGATCTGGGCACCGCGGGCGAAACCGAGACGGATGTTCACCGGTGCCTTGATCGAGGCGTAATCCAGGCTCTCGCCGCCCTTCTTCACGCCACTGAAGAGGATCTTGCCGGTACCGTCGCTGACCTGCGTCCAGCAACTGGCGGTGAACCGGATGTTCAGGCTGTCGCTGCCGGCGACGGGCGCCGCGGCAGGCGCGCTGGCCGGCGCGGCAGGGGCCGCAGCGGTGGGCGCAGTGGGAGCGGGCGTGGTCGAACCTGTGACCGGGGCCGGAGTGGGCGCGGCGGTAGGTGCGGTCATGGCGGCGACGGCGTTGGCATCCGGCATCGGCGTGCCCACCGGAGAAGGCACGGTGGTCGCCGGCTGTTGGGCGGCGACCGGAGGCTGTTCTTCCGGCTCGTCGATGGGATGGATCTCGGTCTTGCCGTCGGCGCCCTCGACCTCGACATGCTCCATGCTCACGGCACTGGCGCTGGAGGCCTGGCGACTGCGCTCCTGCCACCAGAACAGGCCCATGGCGATGATCAGCACCACCAGGATGAAACTGACGAATCTGAGGACATTGCGCGACAGCCGCACCGGCTCGTCGAGACGCCCCAGGCTGTGCACGGTGCTGCCCTTGGCATCGGTGCCGGTATAGCCGTCGAAGGTACGCACCAGCTCGATCTGGTCCAGGCCGAGCAGCTTGCCATAGGCCTTGGTGTAGCCGCGGGCAAAGGTGTGCCCCGGCATCTGCTGATAGTTGCCGGACTCGAGCTGCTCGATGATGCGCTCGCTGAGATTGAGATTCTGAGCGACCTGGGCCTGGCTCCAGCCAAGCTCCAGCCGCTTCTGACGCAAGATCTCACCGGGATTGCCCCGTCCGGCGTGTACCGCTTCGGATTGCACTGCGGTCATTTCTGCTCCGACTGAAGTTGACGATATTCAGGTGAGTTCGGGTAGAGGCGCTTCAGCTGCAGGGCGTAACTCGCGGCGGTGTTGCGATCATTGAACACCTCGGCAAGACGGATCCCGAGCAGCAGGCTGCGGGCATCCTGGGGGCTTAGCTGGCTGAAGGCCTGGTAATAGCTCCGGGACGGCACGTAATCGCGCGTCTGGTAGGCCAATTGAGCCAATTCGAACAGGGCCCTGGGCTGATTGCGATCCAGCCGCAGGGATTTTTCCAGATTTTCCTTGCCCAAGTCGACCTGATTGAGTCGCAGGGCGGTCAGGCCGAGATTCTCGAACACCCGGGCGCGCTCCGGATAGAGGCTGTCCTCGGCGGCCTGGGTAAAGCGTTCGTAGGCATCCTTGTAGCGCCCCTGCTCATAGAGGAAGCTGCCGTAGTTGTTGAGGATGCGGGCGTCGTGGGGCCGCTCGCGCAGGGCCAGGCGGTATTCCTGATCGGCCAGGTCGGTTTCGCCCTGGGCCTGGAACACCAGCCCGAGCGCGGCATGGGCGTCGGCGCTGGACGAATCCAGCTCCAGGGCCTTCTTCAGCGGCACCTTGGCCTGTTCGGTATTGCCCTGCTGGACATAGCCGAGGCCGAGCTGGATATAGGCATCACGGGCCTGCATCCGTCCCTGGCGGGTATCCATGGGGTTGCGATCACCCTCGGTCACGCAGCCGGCGAGGCCACCGACCAGCAGGGCGAGCGCGACAGCCGCAAAGCGCGTGATCGCCATGGTCGCGCCCTCAGCCCTGGAGCGGCGTTACGGTTTCGGCACCGTCGAGCTGGCGAACGGCGATATAGCGCTGGCTGCGGCGGGTGCGGTCCATGACCTGCCCCACCAGCTGGCCGCAGGCGGCATCGATGTCGTCACCGCGGGTGGTGCGCACCGTGACGTTGAAACCGGCCTGCATCAGCAGCTCCTGGAACCGGCGGGTGGCGTTCTTGCTCGGCCGCTCGTACCCGGAGTGCGGGAAGGGATTGAAAGGAATCAGGTTGATCTTGCAGGGCACGTTGCGCAGCAGCTCGATCATCTGCAGCGCGTGCTCGGGCAGGTCGTTGACGTCCTTGAGCAGGGTGTACTCGATGGTCAGGACGCGCTTCTCGCCCAGTTGCCGGATGTATCTCTGGCAGGCGTCGAGCAGCATGGCCAGCGGATACTTGCGGTTGATCGGCACCAGCTCGTTGCGCAACTCGTCGTTGGGCGCATGCAGCGACAGCGCCAGGGAGACGTCGATGTGCTTGGCCAGCTCTTCGATCATCGGCACCACACCCGAGGTCGACAGGGTGACCTTGCGCTTGGAGATGCCGTAGCCGAGGTCGTCCATCATGATGCGCATGGCGGCGACCACGTTGTCGAAGTTCAGCAGCGGCTCGCCCATGCCCATCATCACCACGTTGGTGATGGCGCGGTCGATCTTGGCCGGTACGCTGCCAAAGGACTTGTTGGCGATCCACACCTGACCGATCACCTCGGCGGCGGTGAGGTTGCTGTTGAAGCCCTGCTTGCCGGTGGAGCAGAAGCTGCAGTCCAGCGCGCAACCGGCCTGGGACGACACGCACAGGGTACCGCGGCCATTCTGCGGGATGTAGACGGTCTCGACGCAGCTGCCGGAGGCGACGCGGATCACCCACTTGCGGGTGCCGTCGCGGGAGATGTCCTCGCTGACGATCTCGGGGCCACGGATTTCCGCGGCGGCCTTGAGCTTTTCCTTGAGCGCCTTGCCCAGGTTGCTCATGGCGTCGAAATCGTCGATGCCGAAGTGATGGATCCACTTCATGACCTGGCCGGCGCGAAAGCGCTTCTCCCCGATGGACTCGAAGAACGACTCGAGTTGCGGCTGGGTCAGGCCCAGCAGATTGACCTTATCGGTGGCTGTGGTCATGGGATCACCTCGACGAAATCTGTTTGAAACCCGCGCAGGGCGCGGGCGGTGCCAGGAAGGCGGGCTGGCCGCTTCCCTGGCCGGCGCTCATCCTTAGCGGACGCGCTCGCAGACTTCGGTGGCTGCGAAGAAGTAGGAGATCTCGCGAGCGGCGGACGCTTCGGAATCCGAACCGTGGACGGCGTTCTCGTCGATGGAGACGGCGAAGTCGGCGCGGATGGTACCGGCGTCGGCCTTCTTGGGATCGGTGGCGCCCATCAGCTCACGGTTCTTGGCGATAGCGTTGTCGCCTTCCAGCACCTGGACCACGACCGGACCGGAGGTCATGAAGGAGACCAGATCCTTGAAGAAGGGACGCTCTTTGTGTTCGGCGTAGAAGCCACCGGCTTCGCGCTCGGACAGCTGGACCATCTTGGCAGCGACGACGCGCAGGCCAGCCTTCTCGAAGCGGGTGACGATCTCACCGACGACATTCTTGGATACGGCATCGGGCTTGATGATCGACAGGGTACGTTGAACAGACATGTGAACTCCGAATGTGGGAATAGAGCAAAAACGAAACCCGCGGATTATACGCGGGTCCCGGTGAAAAGCGTAGCGCGGTACGGGCGATGCGTCAGGCGGACTCTTCGATCCAGGCGGCCTGGATGGCCTCCAGCACCTTCTCGCCACCCCGCTGGGGATCGTCGTCGAACTCCGGCAGCTCCACGACCCAGTTGCGCAACTTGACGAAATTCACGTAGCGCGGATCCACGTCGGGATGGGTGTCGTTGAGTTCGATGGCGATATCCAGCACATCGGTCCATTTCAGTGCCATGACAGCTGTCCTCAGTGACCTTCGGAAACCTGATTGATGGTGTAGCGCGGAATCTCCACCACCAGGTCTTCGCTGCCTACTACCGCCTGGCAGGACAGGCGCGAACGCATCTCCAGCCCCCAGGCCTTGTCCAGCATGTCGTCTTCGAGCTCATCGGAGGGCGCGAGGGAATCGAAGCCTTCCTGGACGACCACGTGACAGGTGGTGCAAGCACAGGACATCTCGCAGGCGTGCTCGATGTCGATGCCGTTGCGCATGGCCGCGGCGATGATGGTTTCGCCTTCGCTGGCTTCGAAGACCGCGCCCTCCGGGCAGTGCTCGGCGTGGGGCAGCAGGGTGATCTGCGGCATGATGGAACTACTCCTCGATATCGTTGAGACGACGACCCGCCAGGGCCGCCTTGACCGAGGCGTTCATCCGCCGGGCGGCGAAGGCATCGGTTACGTGAGAAAGACGCTTGGTCTGGTCTTCGAGCGCCTGGAGGTCGGTGGCGTCCAGCAGCTCGGCCAGCCGGCCGATTTCCAGCTCGATCACCTGACGCTCCTCGGCGTCCAGCAGACGCTCGCCGTCGGCGGCCAGGGCGGCGGTGACCGCCTCGATCAGCCGCCGGGCCTCGACCTGCTGCTCGCGCAGCGCGCGGGCCTGCATGTCGTCACCGGCATGACGGAAGGAGTCCTGCAGCATGTTGGCGATCTCGCCGTCGGTCAGGCCGTAGGACGGCTTGACCTGGACGCTGGCTTCCACGCCGCTGGACAGCTCGCGGGCGCTGACGCCGAGCAGCCCATCGGCATCGACCTGGAAGGTGACGCGGATCTTGGCGGCACCGGCGACCATGGGCGGGAAACCGCGCAATTCGAAACGGGCCAGGGAGCGGGCGTCCTTGACCAGTTCGCGCTCGCCCTGCAGCACATGCACCAGCATGGCGGTCTGGCCGTCGCGATAGGTGGTGAAGTCCTGGCCCCGCGCCACCGGAATGGTGGTGTTGCGCGGAATGATCTTCTCCATCAGGCCGCCCATGGTCTCGAGTCCCAGGGACAGCGGGATGACGTCCAGCAGCAGCAATTCTTCGCCAGCGCGGTTGCCGGCCAGGGAATCGGCCTGCAGGGCGGCACCGATGGCGACCACGCGATCCGGATCGATGTCGGTGAGCGGGGTGCAGTCGAACAGCTCGCCCACGGCTTCACGGACATAGGGCACGCGGGTGGAACCGCCGACCATGACCACGGCGGCGATGTCCGCCGGCTCCACTTCCGCATCGCGCAGGGCGCGGCGGCAGGCCTTGAGGCTGCGCGCGACCAGCGGCGCGATGAGTTCCTGGAAGGTGCTGCGTTCCAGCACGCCCGACCAGTCGCCATGACCGACCTCGACGCGCTCGGCAGCGGACAGGGCTTCCTTGGCGGCGCAGGCGCTCTGCAGCAGGCGCCGCTGGGTGCCCGGGTCCAGATCGCTGGACAGCCCGGCCTGCTGGATGATCCAGCCGGCAATGGCGTGATCGAAGTCGTCGCCACCCAGGGCGCTGTCGCCACCGGTGGCCATGACCTCGAAGACGCCGCGGGTCAGGCGCAGGATGGAGATGTCGAAGGTACCGCCGCCCAGGTCATAGATGGCGACCACGCCCTCCTCGCCCCGGTCCAGGCCATAGGCCACGGCGGCCGCGGTAGGCTCGTTGAGCAGGCGCAGCACGTTCAGGCCGGCGAAGCGGGAGGCGTCCTTGGTGGCCTGGCGCTGGGCATCGTCGAAATACGCCGGCACGGTGATGACCGCACCGACCAGTTCACCACCCAGGGTCGCCTCGGCCCGCTCGCGCAGCACCCGCAGGATGTCGGCGGAGACCTCCACCGGACTCTTGCGTCCGGCCGCGGTATCGATGAAGGGCATTTCCGATTCACCGGCGACGAAGCGATAGGGCAACTGCTCGCCCAGCTGCTTGACGTCGGCGATGCCACGCCCCATGAGGCGCTTGACGGAAAGAATGGTATTGAAGGGATCCTGGGCGGCGGCGGCCTTGGCGCCCGCCCCTACTTCCACACCGTCGGCGGCATAACGTACCGCGGAGGGCAGGATCACCTCGCCCTGCAGATCGGGCAGGGTCTCGGCCACGCCACTGCGGACGGCGGCCACGAGGGAATTGGTGGTGCCCAGATCGATACCCACCGCCAGCTTGCGCTGGTGCGGCTTGGGCGCCATTCCGGGTTCGGCTATCTGCAATAGAGCCATTGGCTAGTCGGCTTATGGTTGTCGGTGCCTAAGCGACACCTGTGATTAATCGTCCAGACGCTCTTCGAGCTGGCGGATTTCGCTGGCCAGCTTGTCGAGAAACTGCATGCGACGGACCAGGCGCTCGGCAGGCTCGCGCTGGGCGGGGTCCTGCCAGATCGCGGCGAAGGCCTGCTCGATGTCGCGCTGCGCATCCTTGAGCCGCTGGCGAAAGGCGGGGATACCCGCGCTGTCGCCCGCGTCCTGCAGGTCCTCCAGTTCCTCGCGCCACTGCAATTGCTGCATGAGGAAATCGGTGTCCTGGATGGTCGCTTCGAGCGGCATCTCGTGCCCTTCGAGCTCCAGCAGATAGCGCGCGCGGCGCGACGGGGCGCGCAGCACGTGATAGGCCTCGTTGAGCTCGGCCGAGCGCTCCAGCGCCTGGCGACGCTCGCGCTCCGGCGCATCGGCGAACCGATCCGGATGGATCGTGCGCGCCAGATCGCGGTAACGCGAGGCCAGACCCGCCTGATCGATCTCGAAGGCAGGCCTGATCTCGAACAGCGCGAAGTGACAGGGCTTACCCATGGCCGGCCTCAGATGTTGAAGCTTTCGCCGCAGCCACACTCGCCACGCACGTTGGGATTGTTGAACTTGAAGCCCTCGTTGAGGCCTTCACGCACGAAATCCAGCTCGGTGCCGTCCAGGTAGACCAGGCTCTTGGGGTCGATGATGACCTTGACGCCATGGCTCTCGAACACCTGGTCCTCGTGCGCGAATTCATCAACGAACTCGAGCACGTAGGCCAGTCCCGAGCAACCCGTGGTACGAACGCCCAGGCGGATGCCCTCTCCCTTGCCGCGTCCCTCGAGGGAACGCTGCACGTGACGGGCGGCGGACTCGGTCATGCTGATCGCCATGGTTCCTCCTTAGAGCAGGCCTTTCTTCTGCTTGTAGTCGCTGACCGCCGCCTTGATGGCGTCTTCGGCGAGTACCGAGCAGTGGATCTTCACCGGCGGCAGAGCCAGTTCTTCGGCGATCATGCTGTTCTTGATCGACGCGGCTTCCTCGATGCTCTTGCCCTTCATCCACTCGGTGGCCAGGGAGCTGGAGGCGATGGCGGAGCCACAGCCGTAGGTCTTGAACTTGGCATCTTCGATGATGCCCTGCTCGTTGACCTTGATCTGCAGGCGCATCACGTCGCCGCACGCGGGAGCGCCGACCATGCCGGTGCCGACATCGGGATCGGCCGCGTCGAACTTGCCGACGTTGCGCGGATTTTCGTAGTGGTCGATGACCTTTTCACTGTATGCCATGGTTCAATCCTCGCTTATCAGGGTGGGTCAGTGGGCTTGCCACTCGACCTGACTCAGGTCTACGCCTTCTTTGAACATGTCCCACAGCGGAGACAATTCGCGCAACTTGTTGACGGCTTCGGTGACCTTGCTCGCGGCATAGTCAACGTCTTCTTCAGTGGTGAAACGACCGAAGGTGAAGCGAATGGAACTGTGCGCCAGTTCGTCGTTGCGGCCCAGGGCGCGCAGGACGTAGGACGGCTCCAGGGACGCCGAGGTACAGGCCGAACCGGACGAGACCGCCAGGTCCTTGAGCGCCATGATCAGCGACTCGCCTTCGACGTAGTTGAAGCTCAGGTTCAGGTTGTGCGGCACCCGATGGAGCAGGCTGCCGTTCAGGTAGACCTCTTCCAGACCTTCGAACTGCCGGTAGAAGCGATCGCTCAGGGCCTTGATGCGGACATTTTCCTGGACCATCTCTTCCTTGGCGATGCGGAAGGCCTCGCCCATGCCGACGATCTGGTGGGTCGCCAGGGTGCCCGAACGCATGCCACGCTCATGGCCACCGCCGTGGGTCTGGGCCTCGATACGCACGCGCGGCTTGCGGCGGACGTAGAGGGCGCCAATGCCCTTGGGACCATAGGTCTTGTGCGCCGAGAAGGACATCATGTCGACCTTGAGCTTTTCCAGATCGATCTCGACCTTGCCGGTGGACTGGGCGGCATCGACGTGGAAGAGCACGCCGCGGGAGCGGGTCAGCTCGCCGATGGCGGCGATGTCGTTGACGGTACCGATCTCGTTGTTGACGTGCATGATGGACACCAGGGTGGTGTCGTCACGCAGGGCCGCCTCGACCATATCGGGGGTGATCAGGCCGTCTTCGCCCGGCTCGAGATAGGTGACCTCGAAGCCTTCGCGCTCGAGCTGGCGGGTGGTGTCCAACACCGCCTTGTGCTCGATCTTGGAGGTGATCAGGTGCTTGCCCTTGTTCTGGTAGAAGTGCACGGCACCCTTGATGGCGAGGTTGTCGGACTCGGTGGCACCGGAGGTCCAGACGATCTCGCGCGGGTCGGCGTTGACCAGTTCGGCCACCTGGCGACGGGCGTTTTCCACGGCTTCCTCGGCCTTCCAGCCGAACAGGTGGGAGCGCGATGCGGGGTTGCCAAAGTTGCCGTCCACCAGCAGGCACTCGCTCATCTTCTGAGCGACGCGCGGATCGACGGGCGTGGTGGCGGAATAGTCTAGGTAGATCGGCAATTTCATCGGTTACTCCTAATCAGACGGGCGTCTCTGCTCAGTCGATGGTGGACGCTTCGATTTTTTCGACCGCTAAGGGCGATTGCTTGCTGGCACAGGCCTTGGTGTCCTGACGCTTGGCCACCTGCTGGATCTCGTTGCGGGCGACCAGATCGGCCAGGGTGATGCCACTCAAAAAGGTGTGGATCTGATCGCTCAGGTCGCACCAGAGGTGGTGGGTCAGGCAGGTGTCACCCTGGTGACAGCCCCCACTGCCCTGGCAGCGGGTGGCATCCACGGATTCGTTGACGGCGTCGATCACCTGGGCCACATGGATACCGCCCATGTCGCGCGCCAGCTGATAGCCGCCGCCGGGACCGCGTACGCTGTTGACCAGGGCACCACGGCGCAGCCGGGCAAACAGCTGCTCCAGATAGGACAGCGAAATGCCCTGCCGCTCGGAAATGTCGGCCAGCGACACCGGGCCCCGCTGGGCGTGCAGCGCCAGGTCGAGCATGGCGGTTACGGCATAGCGGCCTTTGGTGGTCAGTCTCATGACGAACTCGAGCGGGTTGCATCGGATGACCTCGATTATCGGATTCCCGACAAAAAAGGTCAACTATAAAACCAACCAAATCACTCAGGCATTATCTATCGGCGGGATAGTCCGCGGGTGGGATTCACCGCGGGCGGCCTTCTGGGTTTCTGTCAGGATGCCACGCAGGATATTCATCTCCAGCTTGCTGATGCCGGCCCGGCCATAGAGGCGCCGCAAGCGACTCATCAGGTGGCGCGGCTTGGCCGGATCGAGGAAGCCGATCTCCACCAGGGTCTGCTCCAGGTGCTCGTAATAGAGCTCCAGCTCTTCCACCGTCACCGGCTGGGTGTTGAGCATGGCGGTGGCCTCGACCTTGTTCATCTTGGTCGGCTGGTTCTGCGCCGCCAGCCAGGCCATGCGCACCTCGTACACCAGCACCTGGACCGCCGCGGCGAGGTTGAGCGAGCCGAACGCCGGATCCGAGGGGATGTGCACGTGGTAGTGGCAGCGCTGCAACTCTTCGTTGGTCAGGCCGGCATACTCGCGCCCGAATACCAGGGCCACCTCGCCGCCCTGCTCCACCTGGGCCAGGGAGGTGGTCGCGCATTCCCGCGGATCGAGCAGCGGCCAGGGGATGCGGCGATCGCGGGCACTGGTGCCCAGCACCAGGCTGCAGCCGGTCAGGGCTGCTTCCAGGGTGTCGACCACAATGGCGGCGTCGAGCACGTCATTGGCCCCGGAGGCGCGGGCATTGGCCTCGCCACTGGGAAAGTCCTCGGGGTCGACCAGATAGAGGCGCGACAGGCCCATGTTCTTCATTGCCCGGGCGGCACCGCCGATGTTGCCGGGATGGCTGGTATTGACCAGAACGACGCGGATGTTATTCAGCACGTGGCTATCCTCGAGCGGACGCGGGAAATCGGCGCCGTATAGTACGCCCACACGCGCCCGCTGGCCACGAATACCCCTTCCAGCGCCGCGAAGTCTGCTATCATTGCCGGCTTTCCTTATACAACCCAGGTGATTTATCCATGCAGCCCATGCTGAACATCGCACTGCGCGCGGCCCGCAGCGCCGGTGAACTGATTTTCCGTTCGATTGAGCGCCTGGACGTGATCGCCGTCGATGAAAAAGGCGCCAACGACTTCGTCTCCGAAGTCGACCGGGCCGCCGAGCAGACCATCCTCGCCACCCTGCGCAAGGCCTACCCCACCCATGGTTTCTACGGTGAGGAATCCGGCTACCTGGCGGGCGAAGGCGAAGGCGCCGACTACGTCTGGGTCGTCGACCCGCTGGATGGCACCACCAACTTCCTCCGTGGCGTCCCGCACTTCTCGGTCAGCATCGCCTGCAAGTACAAGGGCCGTCTGGAACACGCCGTAGTCCTGGATCCGGTGCGCCAGGAAGAATTCACCGCCAGCCGTGGCCGCGGCGCCGCCCTGAACGGCCGGCGCATCCGGGTCACCAACCGGCGCAGCCTGGAAGGCGCCCTGCTGGGTACCGGCTTCCCCTTCCGCGCCAATGACGTCGACCACCTGGACAACTACCTGGGCATGTTCCGCAGCCTGATCGGCCAGACCGCCGGCATCCGTCGCGCCGGTTCCGCCGCGCTGGACCTGGCCTATGTCGCCGCCGGTCGTTTCGACGCCTTCTGGGAAATGGGGCTGTCGGAGTGGGACATGGCCGCAGGCGCCCTACTGGTCCAGGAAGCCGGTGGCCTGATCGGTGACTTCAATGGCGGCCACGACTTCCTCGAGAAGGGCCACATCGTCGCCGGCAACCCCAAGTGCTTCCGTGGCCTGCTGACGCAGATCCAGCCGCACCTGCCGGCCTCGCTCAAGCGCTGAGTTCACCTGGCTTACGAAAAAGCCCCTGCCGGCAGCGCCGACAGGGGTTTTTCTTGCCTGCCGCAGCGAGACTCCGCGGCAGGCCGTCAGGACTCACTTGACCACTTTCAGACTCGGCCGCGCCGGTGCCGGCTTGGGCGCCTCGGGCTTGCTGCCGCCGTTGTCGGGACCCTGGTCATCCGGCGGGCTGGGCTCGCTGTCGAAGACCATGCCCTGGCCATTCTCGCGGGCATAGATGGCCAGGATGGCGCCGATCGGGACATAAAGGTTGTAGGCCACGCCGCCGAAGCGACCGTTGAAGCTGACGGCTTCGTTGTCCATGTGCAGGTCACGCACGGCACTGGGCGAGGCGTTCAGCACGATCTGGCCGTCGTTGGCATAGCCCGGCGGCACGCGCACCTCGGCGTAGTCGGCATTGACCAGCAGATGGGGCGTGCAGTCGTTGTCCACGATCCACTCGTAGAGCGCGCGGACCAGGTAGGGGCGACTGGAATTCATGGGGTTCTCCTCTAGCGCATCTCACGCTCGGTGACCGAAAGACTGGATCGGAAACTGTCGCGCGCGAACATGCGATCCATGTAGTCCTGCAACGGCTTGGCGGCCCGGGGCAATTCGATGCCCAGGCGCGGCAGTCGCCACAGGAGGGGGAGCAGGCAACAGTCCACCAGGGAAAAGTCGTCGCTCAGGAAAAAGGGTTTTTCCGCGAAGATCGGCGCCACGCCGGTCAGGCTCTCGCGCAATTCCTTGCGCGCGGCTGCGAGGTCGGCGCCCGGCGCCGCCTGCAGGATGGCGTCCACCAGGGTGCACCAGTCGCGCCCGATGCGGTGCATCAGCAGCCGCGACTGACCGCGGGTGACCGGATAGGCCGGCAACAGCGGCGGGTGCGGATAGCGTTCCTCGAGATACTCCATGAGCACCTCGGTGCCATAGAGCACCAGGTCGCGGTCCATCAGCGTCGGCACGGTGCCATAGGGATTGTGCTCGGCCAGCTGCCGCGGGCATTCGCCACGGCGTACGGCGATCAGCTCGCACTCGACGTTCTTTTCCGCCAGGATCAGGCGGATCCGGTGGCTGTAGTGATCCTCGGGATCATGGAAACAGGTCAGGCGGGTTATGGCGCCCATGGGTCCCTCCCCCGTTGGGGGCGAAGCTGCAAAGGCGGGATTATCTCGCACCTTGCCGCCTGCAACCTAGTCTCATCGTTCACTGTCGGGCAATCGCCGCCAGAATTCGCGTTTGAGCCAGAAGGCCAGGATGGCGAACAGCAGCAGATAGCCCAGCACCCAGGGCGCGAGGCGCCAGGCCAGACTGCGTTCCGGCGCCGCCGAATAGCCGAGGTAGGCGACCAGATCCTCGACGGTGCGGGCGAATTGTTCGGGCGTCTGGGCGCCGCTGCCGGGTTCCAGACGCAGCACGCAGCGCTCTTCGCTGCAGTCGCGCACCTGGCGGCCGCGCAGGGCGGCCAGAACGTCGGGCATGCGGGTGCCGGGCGACCTGAGGTTGTCGACCCCGAGTGGCCGCCCGGGCGCCACGTAGAATTCCTGCAGGAAGGCACGCAGCCAGGCCTCGCCGCGCACCGCGGCGATCAGGGTGAGATCCGGCGGCACGCTGCCGAAGGCACGCCGGGCGTCCTCGGGCTTGAGCAGCCCGAGCATAGGCGCGCTAGCGGTGCGTCCGGGTGCCCAACTGGCGAGGTCCAGGTGCAGATCGGCGGCGACCCGGTCGAAGCGCTGGTACTCCTGGCCATGACAGGCCAGGCAATAGCGGCCGAAGCTGATGGCCCCAGCCCGGGGATCACCGTCGGCACCGATGGCCAGACCGCTGCACAGCAGCAGCAGCAGGCCCAGCAGCAGCACGCGACTCATGACCGGGACTCCGCGGGGGCACGCGGACGACCCATGCGGCTGTACCAAGGCATGCCCAGCAGGCCGATGAAATAGACACCCGCGGCCAGGCGCGCCAGCCACAGGCGCCCATCGGTCAGCGCGACCACGCCCAGTATCCCCAGGGCGACAAAGGCCAGGCAGACTAGGTACAGCCCCAGCCGCGCCGGCCAGGCCTTGTGCCGGACCGAGCGGACCGCGCTGCGATCCAGCCAGGGCAGCACGAACAGCAGGGCGATGGCCAGAGCCGACAGGCCGAGACCGCCGGCCTTGCTTGGCACCGCCCGCAACAGCGCATAGAAGGGCGCCAGGTACCAGGGCGGGGCGATGTGCGCGGGGGTCACCAGCGGATCGGCCGGCTGCTGGTTGGCCGGTTCCAGCACCAGCCCGCCCAGATCTGGCGCCAGCAGTACCACGGCGAAAAACACCAGCAGGAAGACCGCCAGACCACAGAGGTCCTTGAGTGTCAGATAGGGGTGGAAAGGCACCCCAGCTGCACCTCGGACATCGCGCTCGTCACCCTCGGGGTTGTTCGAACCGGTCTGGCGCAGGGCGACGACGTGCAGGCTCACCAGCGTGAGGATCAACAGCGGCAGCCCGACCACATGCAGGGCCTGGAAGCGCCGCAGGCTGGCGTCGGACAGCACCACCCCGCCGCGCAGCAGATCGGCCAGGCTCGGGCCCACCAGGGGCAGCGCCTCGATCGCGCTCAGGGACACCTGGGCGCCCCAGTAGGAGAGCTGGCCCCAGGGCAGCAGATAGCCAAAGAAGGCCTGGGCCAGCAGCAGCACATAGAGCAGCACGCCAAAGCTCCAGACCAGCTCCCGCGGCGCGCGATAGGAGCCATAGAGCAGGCCGCGCAGCATGTGCAGATAGAGGCAGACGAACAGCGCCGAGGCGCCCACCGCGTGCAGGTAGCGGATCAGCCAGCCGAAGGGCACCTCGCGCATGAACAGCTGGACCGAGGCGAAGGCGCCCTGCACGGTGGGCTCGTAGCCGAACAGCAGCCAGAGACCGGTCAGCACCTGCAGCGCCAGGATGAAGAGCAGCAGCGAGCCGAACAGGTAGAGGACGTTGAAATTGCGCGGCACCCGGTAGTCGCTGAGGTGCCGTAGCCAGAAGGCGCCCAGGGGCAGCCGTCGCTCCAGCCAGCCGGGCTCGTCGTTGCTCATGTCGCGCCCTCTCCGTCGCTGCCGATCACCAGCAGGGTGTCGCCGCGAAAATGATGGGGCGGCACGGCCAGATTCAGCGGTGCCGGCTGGTCGCGATAGACCCGCCCGGCGAGATCGAAGTGGGAGCCATGGCAGGGACAGAGATAGCCCCCGTCCCGGTCCGCCGCGCCTGGTGCCAAAGAGGGAATGCAGCCCAGGTGGGTGCAGATGGCGGTGGCGACGAAGATGTCCGGCCGCCGCGATCTCAGCCGCGGATCGACATAGGGTGGCTGGCTGGACTCCCGGGAGTCCGGGTCGGCCAGGCCCGCCTCGTCGGCCAGCAGGCGGGCCTGGTCCGCCGCGCTGCGGCGCAGGACGCAGACCGGCTGGCCGCGCCATTGCACCGTGAGTTGCTCGCCTTCGCGCAAGGCCTGGAGATCCACCTCGACCGGCGCCGCCGCCACCTCCGCCGACCGACTGGGCCGCAGGGCGCAGACGAAGGGCACGCTGCCCGCCACCAGGCCCAGACCGCCGACGGCGGAGGTGGTGGCGATCAGCAGGCGACGGCGTTGGGCATCGGGGGCGTCAGCGGTCACGTCAGGCTTCCCGGCTCCATCTCCAGCGTCACGCCGAAGCGCTCGCGCACCGAGGCGCGGATGCGCTCGGCCAGGGCCAGGACGTCGCGACTGCGGGCACCGCCGAAGTTGACCAGCACCAGCGCCTGGGCGGCATGCACCCCCACGGCGCCGTCGCGATGGCCGCGCCAGCCGGCCTGATCGATCAGCCAGCCGGCGGCCAGCTTGACGCCGCCATCGGCCTGGGGATAGGTCGGCAGGCCCGGATAGCGCTCATGCAGCGCTGCGGCTTCGGCGGCGGTCACCACCGGATTCTTGAAGAAGCTGCCGGCATTGCCCAGCACCGCCGGGTCGGGCAGCTTGCTCTGGCGAATGCTGCAGATGGCCGCGCTGACGGCTTCGGGCGTTGGCTGCGTGACGCCCGCCGCGGTGAGCGCCTGGCGCACCGGACCGTAGTCCAGCACCAGCTGCGGCTTGCGACTGAGCCGGAAGCGTACCCGCAGCACGATCCAGCGCCCGGCCTCGGCCTTGAAGCGACTCTCGCGATAGGCGAAGGCGCAATTGGCCGGGCCGAGGTCATGGAGCTCGCCGCTGTGGCGATCGAGCGCCGTGACCCCGGCGCATCTGTCCTTCACTTCGACGCCATAGGCGCCGATGTTCTGGATCGGCGAGGCGCCCACGGTGCCGGGGATCAGGCTGAGATTTTCCAGGCCGTACCAGCCGTTGGCCAGGGTGGCCATGACGAAGGGATGCCAGGGCTCGCCGGCTTCGGCTTCCACCAGCAGGGCATCGCCCTCCTCCGCCAGCAGGCGGATGCCGCGCGAGGTCAGCCGCAGCACCAGGCCCTCGACCCGCTCGGGCAGGACCAGGTTGCTGCCACCACCCAGCACCCGCAGGGGCACGCCCAGTTGCCGGGCCAGCGCCAGGGCCGCGCGGACCTCGGCGTCGCTGGCGGCCTCCAGGTAGCGATCGGCTTCTGCCACCAGGCCGAAGGTGTTGAGGCCTTGCAGGGGGACCCGCTGTTGCAGCTCAGCGACCATGACGGGCAGCCACCTCGGCGACCAGGCCATCGCAGGCGCTTTCCAGCAGGTCGAGGACCCGCTCGAAGCCGGCTGCGCCGCCGTAATAGGGATCCGGCACCTCGTCCACCGCCAGGCCCTGGCGCGCCAGGAAGAGTTCGGGCACGGCGCCCTCATCCGGGCGCAGCTGTTCCAGCCAGGCGAGGTTGTCCTGGTCCATGGCCAGGATCAGGTCGAATCGCTGGAAATCATCCTCGGCGACCTGACGCGCGCGCAGGTCGCCGATGGCATAGCCGCGACCGGCCGCGGCCTGGATGGCACGGGCATCCGGGGCCTTGCCGACATGCCAGTCGCCGGTGCCGGCCGAGTCCAGCTCCACCGCCTCGGTCAGGCCGGCGGCGTCCAGCTTGGCCCTGAGGATGCCTTCGGCGGTGGGTGAGCGGCAGATGTTGCCCATGCAGACGAACAGGATGCGCAGGGTCATCTAGGCTCCCAGCAGGCGTCTGACACGCTCGAGATCTTCCCGGGTATCCACGCCGGCCTGGGGCGCTTCCAGGGCATCGGCGACATGGATGCGCACGCCGTGCCAGAGGGCACGCAGTTGTTCCAGGGCTTCGGTCTCTTCCAGGGCGCAGGGACCCCAGCTGACGAAATCGGCGAGGAAGCCGGCGCGATAGGCGTAGATGCCGATGTGGCGGCGGTAGGGAAAGCCCTGGGGCAGCTGCGCGCGATCAGCGGCGAAGGCATTGCGCGCCCAGGGCAGCGGCGCCCGGCTGAAGGTCAGCGCCAGGCCGTTCCGGTCGGTGCTCACCTTGACCACATTGGGATTGAACAGGCTGTCGACGTCCGCGATCGGCTCGGCCAGGGTGGCCACGCCGGCTTCGGGATGGGCGGCGAGATTATTGGCCACCTGGTCGATCACCGCCGGTGGTATCAGCGGCTCGTCGCCCTGGACGTTGACCACCAGGGCGTCAGCGGCCAGGCCGAGCAGCTCGGCCACCTCGGCCAGGCGATCGGTGCCCGAGGCATGGTCGGCGCGGGTCAGCAGGACCCGGGCGCCAAAGCCTTCGCAGGCACGCCGGATGTCATCGTGGTCGGTCGCCACCACCACCTGCTCGGCGCCACTGCGCCGGGCCTGCTCCCAGACGTGCTGGATCATCGGCTTGCCGGCGATGTCGAGCAGCGGCTTGTTGGGCAGCCGGGTGCTGGCGAGCCGCGCCGGAATGACGACGGTGAAGGCGGTGGTCATTTATCCAGACGCTCGTCCGTGGTGATGATGCGCGCCTCGCTTTCCAGCATCACCGGGATGCCGTCGCGAATCGGGAAGGCCAGGCCGGCGGCCTTGCTGATGAGCTCGGTCTTGTCGTCGCTCAAGATCAGCGGGCTCTTGGTCAGGGGGCAGGCGAGGATGTCCAGCAGCTTGAGATCCATGGGCGAAGATTCCGTCAGTGAGAGTGTTCGGGTAGGAGCCGGTCGAGACGCCCATCCAGCCAGGCGACGAAGGCGGCCGAGGGCTGGGCGTCCACCGCCAGGTACCACCAGTCGGCGGCGGCGAAGGAGCGGCACTTGACCGCGTCCTTCTCGGTCATCACCAGCGGCAGTGCCGGGGTGAAGGCCAGCTCTGCCGCGCTGTAGGTGGCGTGATCGGCGAAGGCATGGGGCAACGGCTGCCAGTGTAGTCCTTCGAGGGTGGCGAAGAAACGGCCGGGGTTGCCGATGCCGGCCAGGGCATGCAGGCGCTGCCCCGGCGGAAAGAAATCCAGCGATTGCGCCTCGCCACTGCGCAGATTGACCAGGGCGCTGGGCTGCAGGGTCAGGCCGAAGCCGGCGGCAGGATCGACAGGGGCGCCGTTATGGATCACGGCGTCCACCTCGGCCAGGCGCTCCAGGGGTTCGCGCAGGGGGCCGGCGGGCAGGCAGCGGCCATTGCCGAAGCCCCGCGCCGCATCGACCATCACCAGTTCGAGGTCACGGGCCAGGCGATAGTGCTGCAGGCCGTCGTCGCTGAGGATGACATCGAGCCGCTCCTCGGCAAGCAGGCGTTCGACGGCGCGACCACGATCGGGATCCGTGACCAGGGCCACCCCGGTGCGCTGCACGATCAGCAGCGGCTCGTCGCCGGCGACGGCGGCGGTGTCGGTGACCCGCACCCGCCAGGGCAGACTCGGCGGCGTGGCGCCATAGCCCCGGCTGACCACCCCGACCTTCAGGCCGCGCGCACGCAGATGGCCGATCAGCCAGAGGATCATGGGCGTCTTGCCGGTACCGCCGACGGTGAGATTGCCCACCACGATGACCGGGACCGGCGCGCGATGGATGCTGCCCTGCCCCGCCAGGAAGCGCTGGCGCTTGCGCCGGGCGATCTGGCGATAGAGGGCTTCGAGCGGCGTCAGCAGGCCCAGGGCCGGATGCCCCTGGTACCAGGCGCGAACCAGGCGCTCGCCCAGGCTCACGGCCGTTTCGCCTGGGCCTCGAGGGTGGTGATGCGCAACTGGCTGAAGCCCAGCTTGCCGGCGGCATCCATGGCCATGACCACCGACTGGTGGGTGGCGCGGCCATCGGCGGTGATCACCAGCGGCAGGCTGTTGTCGCCGCCGGATTCACGCTGCAGCGCGGTGGTCAGGCCGGTCAGGTCGTTGCGCGCCAGGGTCTGGCCGTTGAGCGCCATCTGGCCTTCGGCGGTGATGCTGATTTCCAGGGTCTTGGCCTGGTTGGCGGCCGCCGCGGCGCTGTCGGCCTCGGGCAGTTCGATCTTCAGCTGGCTGGGCTTGCTGAAGGTCGCGGTCACCACGAAGAACAGCAGCAGCACGAAGATGACGTCGATGAAGGAGGCCAGGTTGATATAGACCTCTTCGCGGGCGGCGCCCCCGGCGCGGCGACGGAATTTCACGCCGGGGCTCCTTCGCGGACGTCCACCTCGCGATCGCCGTGGAGGATGTCCACCAGCTTGACCGCTTCCTGCTCCATCCCGACCACCAGCTCATCGACCCGGCGCAGCAGGTAGCGATGGAAGAACACTGCGGGAATCGCCACCAGCAGACCGGTGGCGGTGGTGACCAGGGCCTTGGAGATGCCGCCGGCGAGGATGGGCGCATTGGCCATGCCGTCGTTCATGAAGGCGCTGAAGATGTCGATCATGCCGAACACCGTGCCGAGCAGGCCCATCAGGGGTGCCAGGGCGGCGATGCTGCCGAGGGTGTTGAGATAGCGTTCGAGGTCGTGCACCACGCGGCTGCCGGCTTCCTCGATGGCCTCCTTCATGATGTCGCGGCCGTGACGGGAGTTGGTCAGGCCCGCGGCCAGGATATCGCCCAGGGGCGATCCGGCGCGCAATTCGCGCAGCCGCTCGGCATTGAGCTGCTTGTCCTGGATCCAGCGCCAGACCTGGGCGAGCAGCGTCGGCGGTGCGACCCGGCTGCGTCTCAGGGTCCACAGCCGCTCGGCGATGATGGCCGTGGCCAGGATGGAACTGAGGATGATCGGCAGCATCATCCAGCCGCCAGCTTTGACCATTTCGAACACGAGAGCGTTACCCCTGCCGCAAAATGCGGCCACTCTAGCACGAACGACTCAGGGTGTCGGCGGGGCTATCCGCCACCAATGCCGCACCTGGCGCTGCCCGCGCGGTACCTCCCAGCGCCCGAGGGTCCAGCTAAGGGCGCCCAGCGCAGCGGTGTCGTAGGGCAGCACCCCGCGCTCGCGATAGCGCGCCAGTACCTGGGGATGGGGATGGCCATAGCGATTGTTCAGCCCCCGGGAGATCAGTACGCCACGCGGCTGGACGGCATCGATGAAGGCGGCGCTGGAACCGCTGCGACTGCCGTGGTGCGGAGCGACCAGCCACTCCGCCGTCAGCGGCACCCCGCTGGCCACCAGCTCCGCTTCACGGCGGGCATCGATGTCGCCGGTCAGCAGCAGGCGCTCGCCCCTCGCCGCAACGCTGAGCACGCAGGACGAGGCATTGGAATCCGCCGCGGGGTGCCACCAGGTGGTGAAGACGACCTCGTTCCAGCGCCACTCGGCGCCGTCCGTGCAGTCCCGCGCGTGCAATTCCGGCGTGAGCCGACCCGCCTCGCCGCTGAGTACCTGGCCTGGCGGCAGTCCCCGGGCCACGGCCGGCGCACCGCCGGCGTGGTCGCCATCGGCATGACTGAGCAGCATGACATCCAGGGCGCCGATGCCGAGGGCCTGCAGGTTGGGCAGGACAACCCGGGCGCCGCTGTCATAGCTGCCCTGGCGCGGACCGGCGTCGTAGAGCAGCGCATGGTCGCGGGTGCGCACCAGCACCGCCAGCCCCTGCCCCACGTCCAGCACGGTGATCCGCGCCAGCCCCGCCGCAGGTACCGGCGGCGGGGGAAACAGCCCCGGCAGCATCAGCAACGCGCCGAAGCCGCGTAGCGGCATACCCGCGGGCAGTAGCGCCAGCAGCGCCCCCAGCCCCGCCAGCCACAGCGCCCAGGTGGGCGCGAGGACCGGCTGCCAGGCCGCAGCCAGGTGCGCCAAGCCGCTCAGCAGCCAGAGCAGTCCCTGCAGCAGGCCACCCGCCAGCAGCAAGGCCGGCGTCCCCAGCGGCGACCAGAGCAGGGACAGCAGGGTCCCCGCCAGCGCCAGGGGCACGATGGCCAGGTCCATCAGCGGCACGGCCAGGGCATTGGCCAGCGGGCCGCTCGGACTCAGCGGCAGGCCCAGCGCCAGGAGCAGCGGCGCCAGGCCCACGGCCATGCACCACTGGGCGCGTCCGAGGGTGAGCCACCAGGGCAGGCGGCCCAGGCGGCCGGCAAAGCTCCACAGCAGCAACAGCACGGCGCCGAAGGACAGCCAGAACCCGGGCAGCAGACTGACCAGCGGATTGGCGGCCAGCACCAGGGCCAGGGCCAGCAGCACGGCGTCCGCCAGCCGCACCTGCTGGCGCCCGAGTTGCCAGAGCAGGCCCAGGGTGACCATGACGCAGGCCCGCTGCACCGGCACCTCGAAGCCGGCCAGCAGTCCGTAGCCCAGTGCGGTGGCGATCGCCAGCACCGTCGCGGACAGGCGCCAGGGCAGTTGACGCGGCCAGAGGCCACGGCGCGCCAGGAGGACCACCCCGGCATAGACGCCCAGGGCGATCAGGCCGATGTGCTGCCCGGATATCACCATCAGGTGCACGGTGCCGGTGTCTTGGAACAGTTGCCACTGGGCAGCGGTGATACCCGAGCCGTCGCCCACCACCAGGGCGGCGAGCAGCCCGCCCTGCCCGGCGGGATCCCGCGTCTGCAGGTATTGCCGGATGCCGTCGCGCCAGATCGCCAGGCCACTGGCGGCGGCCAGGCGCTGGCCGTCCTTGACGCTGCCGGTGGCGCCTATGCCCTGGGCCAGCAGCCAGGCTTCGCGATCCTGACCAAGGGGGTTGACCAGACCCGCGGGGCCGCGCAGCTCCGCGGCCAGGCGCCAGCGTTCGCCGGCCAGCGGACGCGGCCCGCCGTGCCAGCTCAGGCGGATCCGCGCCGGCAGCTCCAGCGCGCGGCGGCTGGCTGCCCCGGCGAGCACGAAACCCACCGAGTCGGCCTCCACCGTGGGCAGGCCGCTGATCTCGCCGTCGATCCACAGCACCCGCTGCTCCAGCGCCGGATCCAGGCGATCGTCCAGCGCCCAGTGACCATTGAGCAGCGCCCAGGCCAGGCCCAGCCCGAAGGCCCCGAGCGCCAGGAAGCGGGTCAACAGGAGCACCAGGGCCACCGCCGCGAGGGCCGCCAGCAGGGATAGCGACGGCAGCGTGGCGAAGGCGCGCAGGAGCAGCACGCCGAGGGCGAAGGACAGCAGGGCGGCGCGCATCAGGACTCCATCCTTGGAGAGCCGAAAGGGCTTAGGAAGCGCGGATTAGAGCAGCTTGGACGCCGTAGGGCCAGGGGCGTAGCGCCGCCTGGCCCGGCAGGAGATCAGTCGTAGCGCAGGGCTTCGGCCGGTGAGGTGCGCGAGGCGCGCCAGGCGGGATAGAGGGTCGCCAGGAAACTCATGCTCAGGGCGGCCACGGCGATCAGCACCACGTCTTCCAGCTCCAGCCGCGACGGCAGGTTGCTGATGAAGTACATGTCACCACCAAACAGCTTGTGGCCGACCAGGCGCTCCAGGGCGGCGATCCAGCTGCTGACGTTGAGTGCCGCGATGACGCCCAGCACGCCGCCGATCAGGGTACCGACCAGGCCGATCACCGTGCCCTGCACCATGAACACCGCCATGATCTGCCCGGGCGTGGCGCCCAGGGTGCGCAGGATGGCGATGTCGGCCTTCTTGTCGGCCACCACCATGATCAGGGTGGCGATGATGTTGAAGGCGGCCACGGCGACGATCAGCAGGAGCAGCAGGCCGATCATGGTCTTTTCCATCTGCATGGCCTGGAACAGACTGCCCTGGGAGATCGTCCAGTCGCGCGCCTGGTAGCCGTCGCCGAGGGCCTTGGCCACGTCGCGGGAGATGCGCGGCGCCTGGAACAGATCGTCCAGCGCCAGGCGGACGCTTTCCACCTGGCCCGGCTGCCAGCCCTTGAGCGGGGCGGCATCGGCGACGTTGATCAGGGCCAGGGAGGCATCCAGCTCGGCGCCGACCTTGAAGGTACCGACCACGGTGAAGCGCCGCAGCCGCGGGGTGATGCTGCCGGTGGCGCCGACCTCGGGGATGATCACCGTGACCTGGCTGCCCAGCTCCAGCTGGAAGCGTCGCGCGGCGATCTCGCCCAGCACGATGCCGAATTCGCCCGGCTTGAGGGCGTCGAGACTGCCCTGGGTCATGCGCTCGCCGACGATGGACACGCGCTTTTCCTGGGCCGGATCGATGCCGTCCACCAGCAGCGGCTGCATGCGACCTCGTACCGAGAGCATGCCCTGCAACTGGGTATAGGGCACCGCCGCCAGCACATGGGGCTGCTGCTCGGCCTTGGCCGCCAGCGGGCGCCAGTCGTCCAGCGGCTGGGCGCCACTGATGAAGGCATGGGGCACCATGCCGAGGATGCGGCCGCGCATTTCTTCCTGGAAGCCGTTCATCACCGACAGCACCAGGATCATGGCCAGCACGCCCAGCGCCAGGCCGAACATGGAGACCAGCGAGAAGAAGGAGATGAACGACTTGCGCCGCTTGGCGCGGGTGTATCTCAGGCCGATGAACAGCGAAAGCGGTCTGAACATGGCGACCTCAGACCTGCCGGGCCGGCGTGGCGTCGACCAGATGGCCTTCGTCCAGGCGCAGCATCCGGTCCATCTGGCCAGCCAGCACCTGGTCGTGGGTCACCACCAGGAAGGCGGTGCGCAGCGAGGTGGACAGCTCCAGCATCAGGTCCTGGATACCGTGGGCGGTGTGCTGGTCGAGGTTGCCGGTGGGCTCGTCGAGCAGCACCAGCTTGGGCTGATTGACCAGCGCCCGGGCGATGGCCACGCGCTGGCGCTCGCCACCGGACAGCTCGGCCGGCTTGTGGCCCAGGCGATGACCGAGACCGACCCGCTCCAGCAACTTGGCGGCGCGCTCGCGGGCTTCGCCGATGGTGGCCTTGCCGATCAGCAGGGGCATGCAGACGTTTTCCAGGGCGCTGAATTCGGGCAGCAGGTGGTGGAACTGGTAGACGAAGCCCATGGCGCGATTGCGCAAGAGGCCACGGGCCTTCTCGTTCAGCGCCGACAGCTCTTCGCCGTCGAGCCAGACACTGCCGCTGCTGGGGGTGTCGAGGCCGCCGAGCAGATTCAGCAGGGTGGTCTTGCCCGACCCCGAGCTGCCGACGATGGACACCCGCTCGCCCGGTTGCAGGGTCAGCTGGACGTTGCTCAGCACCTCGACGGTCTGGGGGCCTTCCTCGTAGCGCTTGCCCAGGTCCTGGCAACGCAAAACGGCTCGATCATTCATAACGCAGGGCCTCGGCGGGTTGGGTACGGGCGGCGCTCCAGGAGGGATAGAGCGTGGCCAGGAAGCTCAGGGCGAAGGACGCTCCGCAGACCAGCAGGACGTCGTGCAGCTGCAGCTGCGCCGGCAGGTAGTCGATGAAATACACCTCGGCGTTGAGGAACTGGTGCCCGGTGATCCGTTGCACCCAGGCCAGCGCGGCACTGACGTTGAGCGCGGCGAGCACGCCCAGCAGGCAGCCGATGGCGGTGCCGATGACGCCGATGAAGGTCCCCTGGACCATGAACACCGCCATGATCTGCCGAGGCGTGGCGCCCAGGGTGCGCAGGATGGCGATGTCGGATTTCTTGTCGGTCACTACCATCACCAGGGTGGAGACGATGTTGAAGGCGGCCACGGCGACGATCAGCAGCAGCAGCAGCCCGATCATGGTCTTTTCCATGCCGATGGCCTGGTAGAGATTGCCGTGGGTGCGGGTCCAGTCGCGGGCATACCAGTCCTTGCCCGGCAGCTGGCGAGCGATGTTCCAGGACACGTCTGGCGCCTGGAACAGGTCGTGCAGCTTGAGGCGCACACCCTGCACCGCGTTCGCCGGCCAGCGCTGCAGCCGCGCGGCGTCCTCGATGTCGATCAGGCCCACCGAGCCGTCCAGCTCGCCGGCACCGACGCTGAAGATGCCCACCACAGTGAATCTCTTCATGCGCGGAAACATGCCGGCGGGGGTCACGGCCACTTCCGGGGCGATGTAGGTGAGCTTGTCGCCAACCTTCACGCCCAGTTTCTCGGCGGCCAGGGAACCGATGATGATGCCGAATTCACCCGGCTTGAGGTCGTCGAGCCGGCCCTCGCGCATGAAGCTGGGGATGATCGAGACCTTGGGCTCCTCGGCCGGATCGATGGCGTTGAGCAACACCGTCTGCACCGCCTTGTCGTGGGCCAGCATGCCCTGCAACTGGGTGAAGGGCGCCACCGCGGCCACCTGGCTGTTCTGCAGCGCCAATTCGCGCACGCTGCGCCAGTCGGGCACCGGCTGGTAGGACTCCACCGTGGCATGGGGAATCATGCCGAGGACGCGATCGCGCATCTCGCGATCGAAGCCGTTCATGACCGACAGCACCACGATCATGACGACCACGCCGAGGGCCAGGCCGATCATGGAGGTGAGCGAGATGAAGGAGACGAAATGGTTGCGGCGCTTGGCGCGGACGTAACGCAGGCCAAGGTAGATCGGCAGGGGTCTGAACATAGGCTCGCTTGCACGGCGGAAAGACGTAGGCGCCCTGCGGGTTGGACGGCGACACCGTGCCGGCTCGCCGGCTACACTCGGGGCCATCACCCACGGAGCGGCCCGACATGACCACCCCAGACGCGCGTGAACGGCGGGAATACTATCGCATCACCGATTCTCGGCGCTACGCTGGAACCCGCTCTAATCCTGGGCTTTGGGATACAGGTCTAACCGCCCGGTGTCCCACCACGGGGTCTCTACTCTAACTCAAGAGTTCTTGGAATTTCAGGAAAAAATCCGAGACCCCATCTTAAGGTGGCCGCTTCGCGCCCTTCCCCCCTGGCCCCCTCCTGCTCGCGCACATGCGGGCACTCTCTCCCACCTACCCGCGCACGGTCCTGTAGGTCTCCCATGGGGCCTCCCAAGGGGGCCCTCCTCTACCCTGCCCTTGGACATGCGTTGCAATAGGGCTTGGTCTAACGCAGCGTTGCAGCAATGATCGAAAACCGCTGCATTAGGGTTGACTTAGGATTTCCGCAACACTACCTTTTGAGACTCTTAGAACCTAACGCAACACTGCAACGGATTCAGACCATGCGCATCGGATACGCTCGGACATCTACTCTTGAACAGATCGCCGGTTATGAAGCCCAGGAACGGGAGCTGACTGCGGCAGGCGTCGAAAGGATCTACAAGGAACAAGTGTCGTCCGTAGGGGATCGGCCTGAGCTGGAGAGGATGCTCAGCGATCTCCGCAAGGGTGACGTGCTAGTAGTGACCAAGCTCGACCGCCTGGCTCGCAGCGTCCATCACCTTGGGGAGATCCTCAAGACTCTCGATGACCTTGGCGCAGGCCTTCAGATTCTCGGGATGGGTATCGACTCGACAACCGCAGGTGGCCGCTTGATGCTCAACGTCCTCGGCTCGGTTGCTCAGTTTGAACGCGAGATGATGCTTGAGAGGCAACGCGAGGGGATCGCCAAGGCGAAGGCCGATGGGAAGTACCGTGGACGGAAGCCTAAAGCGGAGCCCCTACTGGAGCGTATCCTGGCGATGAAGGCTGAAGGCATGGGCGATACGGCTATTGGCAAGGCCCTGGGCATGGACCGCACTACGGTCTTTCGAGTGAGGAAGCAGGCTGAAGCTAGCGAGGTCTCTAAGGTCGGAGCATAAATAGCTTTGATCTATTGATTCAGGCGTCCTGATAGCCATGCACCTGCCTGTGCTCTTATCTGTTTCGCGCCCTTCGGGCTCCCCTGTGGGCCCTCCTCTCGAACCCCTCCAGAACCTCCTCCAGGCCCTCTCTTGCTGTGCTTGAGGTTCTGCCTGGGCATCCTATGGGGTATCTTCCGTGGTCCTTCAAAAGCCTGCAAGGACGCGCTCAGCATGGCCACACAAAGTAATGCCGTTGAGGCTGTATCTCCTGCGGGTGAACTCATCAATCCTGTCCTCATTGACCCCGATACTAGGTTCGACGAAGACGGCATTTACAAGACCAAGCTTAAGGCCAAGGGTCCCCTGGCTGGGGCCTTCCGCGAGTTGATCGAGAAGGTCCAGCGGGAGGAGCTGGAGCGTCAGATTCAGAGCGCTGAAGGCAAGAAGAAGGGCTCTGGTAAGCGTGTGAAGCTCGCTGACCTGCCCGTCGAAGAAGACGAGGATGGCAACCTGATCTTCAACTTCAGATCGAAGGCCAGGGTCAAGGACCAGAAGACCGGGCAGATGGTTGACCGCAAGGTTGCCCTGTTCGATGCCAAGGGAAAGAGCCTGACCCACGACGTCAAGCTGGGCACCGACACCGTGGCCCATGTCTCCTGCTTCGTTGCCCCTTTCTACACCGCCCTCCTGGGTGCTGGTGTCACACTACGTCTCCGAGCCGTGAAACTCTTAGAGCTGAAGGCTCCTCCTACCGAGCGTTCACAGGAAGAGTTCGGCTTCACGTAGCTACGAAGCATTATGACCGTGACTCAAGTAGACCGGCGGCGCGGGCCTTTACTAGCAAATAGTTCACAAAAGCAGAACATGCGACAAGCATATACTTCGCCTCCTCAAAGCCCACATCGCCATCCCTAAGAATTGCGTGTCGAATACCGTCCTCATCACTAGTGTACCCATAAAGAGAACTAAACCCTGCTTGTAGGGACTTGTGTATAGGAGCTTTTTTAGCTAGTTCCTTGAGAGCATTAGAGAGACCCGAAGAATCTTCCCTACCCAACAACCGGGCTACCGACTCCACAGCACTTATAGACTCCTTGATAGAGTTCCGATAGTCGGGAGAGGGCCTTTTAGAAAGGAAGCCCACAGCTGCATCTAAATGCTTGTAGGCGCCATGCATGTCACTCGATGCCGAAGTTGAAAGCGCTTCAGCAACTGCCGTCATTTCCGTCTCGGTGGTTATCGGAGCAAGCCGGTCATCTATAAAGCGATACCCTGAGAACTCTAGCTCAAGAACATGATTCACAAGAGTCTGAAATTCGTGCTCATTTAAAATTACCCGACTCACTAAACCTTCAATGTTAGCACCGAGGAATTCGACATAATCATATGCCGATGCCCAATCCAAAGCCATGAAGGTGCTTTTGATTGAACGCATCGCGAAAATATTATTGGTGCTTACTTCATCCAGTGGCTTCTTGAAGAAATGAAATGCAGATGCCCGACTTAGACTGACCCAATTATCAGCATAGGAGTGATCGACCGCCTGATGAATTACATTCCATAGCGAATTTCTAAGCTCATCAGACATGCCGTCCAGCTGAAGGAGCTTCGAAGGCGCCCTAATACCTAACCGCTCTGAGAAACGCTTACTCAAACTTAAGCACTCCTAACACCTTCTTAAAGAAGACCACAAGAAAAGCCACGCCTATACCGAATAAAACCAAAACAAACCACGTCAAGAGCCCCCGAAGAATCCCCTGGGTCCACGTCTCGGATGTGTAGATAGAGAACGCAAGAACCCCAGCGAAAGCGAGGCCGCCGCTTAGCCGGGACACGATGTAGCCCATCCAGATAACGAAAGCCGTCAGCATTTGAACCCTCCTTGGAAAGCTGCTAGTTACTCTTTAGGTTTTATTGACCGCAAGTTTCCGGCCAAACTCTCACCAACTTGATACCCAGGACTGACAACTGACTGGATCAACGAACTTATCGGCTGACCTGCCTGCACTACAGACCCAGTAAAAAGAGGAGCACTAATTAAACCATTGGCTGTTACCGTCAGAAAGGTATCCGTTTCTCGCAAAGTAGAACCAATGGTCACCATACCAGCCGATGGCATTTTAGAGGACTGCCTCTTTAAAGCCGCCATTTGAGTTTCCATATCCTTAATAGCTTTACGAGAAGCATCATTTTCCGCCCCTGCGGCACTCAGCTCCTTTAACGCGGCTTCCAGCTTACCTAATGTTTGGTTGTGTTCATCTTTGAGCGACTGCATATTGTCATTCGCCTTTGCAAGATCACTCGCCAGGCTTTTCACATAAGTCCCCATCTCATCCGCACTGCCAGCCAAACGATTGAAGATACCTAAGAAATAGCCGACCAAAGCATTATCGGAGAAATTCGGATAGCGAACCCTGTGGTCGATTTCACTCCAACCCTCCTCGAAAATAGTCCTAACCTGAAGCTCTACAAGGACCTTCCTTCTCCCAGGGCTACTCGCAAACACATAGTGCATTGACCTATAGCCGGCCTCATGCTCCCTTTTGTCAAAAACGTCATTGGGATCAATGCTTTTAACCTCGTCACCCTTGCGATAGTAGATTAAGGGCTGCTCCTCTAGATCCCAATGAGCCCTTATCATCTTATCGATCTCAAGCCACTCGTCCTTAAAAAGATGAAGCGCCCTAATTCCAATAAGATCCGCCACTACTGACTGGTAATTATCTAAAGATATCTCTTTATAATGTTCAGCACCCTTAGCACGCCGCCTTACTATCTTTTCCATCAGATGCTGTGCGTCTTTTACGCGCCATCGGACTGAATGCACAGACGAGGAAGCTCTCAATATTCCTGCGCAATACTCAGCTATACGCTCTAAATCGCCGTGGCACTGAGTATGGTGCTCTCCAATCTTGGAAAGAGTCTCCCACGGTATATCCGCTGCCCTCCACATTTCGTCGGTAATGCGGTTATCGCGCTTGAAGCTTTTTAAATTCACGGGCTCACCCTAATAGACAGCATATATAGCAACGAATGCTAGGAGGGCCGCTAAGACTGAGCCACCTCTCACGACACCGTCTGTACCGGAAAGCCTACCGTCCGTCACGGATATTCATCCGAAGCTTCGGCAGCGCTTGTCATGTGTATTCATTTGAATATACATTTGAATCACAGCGAGACACTGACCTTAGCGACAGAGACACAGGAACCTTTAGGACAATGCGGCAGGAAAGCCTAGGGAGGCCCTTTAGGAGGGCCAACACGATCACCGCACAAGCGCCAATCAACTGTCAGGGGAATACGGAGATGCAAGCAGTAAGCCAGAAGGCCACCACAAGAGCCCAGGCGTGGGCAATGGCCTGGTTCATGGCGAAGGAAGGCAAGAGAGTCCGGCTGGATCGAGAGGCCGGAGCCTGGAGAGTCAGGGTCTCCACAAACACGCAGCACTGAGCATCACCTCAAGGGCCTCCTTTAAGGGCCCTTCGGGAGGTCCTCAGAACGACCGCAAGTGATTCCGAAAACTGGAATCCAAAACTGCAATTTCAATGACAAATCCCGGAGCAAGGCTCCACAATGCGCCCGCTATTTATCACCGCTCAAGCGAGGCCCACTGTGGAATTCAAGATCGTGAAATGGGGACACGGCGCGGCTATCCGCCTGCCCTCTAAAGTCCTTGGCGGACTACAAGCGAGCATTGGCGACACCCTACAGGGAGACATCCAGGAGGGCGCCTTGCGCCTGCGGAAAGTCGCGTCTGGCAGTTCCACTGATGTAGTGAGCCTGATTCAGGGCCTAGGCCTTGATCCAGCCAAACCGGAAGACCTCGCGAAGATCGCAGGGATATTGAAGAAGGCACTGGGCGATGACGATTCATCCCATGACAGCAGCACAGGAGGCAAGCCCTAACGCGGGAGCCTTCGAACTCATCTCCGCAGGCGTGAGCCCCTCGGTGTCCTCCAGGGCCACCCAAGGCATCACCGAACGTGCCCTTCTGAATCACCTTGATCTCCGCTATGGATGCCAGGCCGAGCCCCTTCGGGACCACCTGAAGGCGCATCCCCTAGTAGAGATCGAGGTCTCCCGCGATACCTCTAAAGGATCTCTCTGGGTCCGCTGGAATCCCTCTAGGAGGGTCCAGCTGTGAGCCCCAGGCGTTCCACTCATCGCAGCGTCAAAGTCATTGCATCCACTACCGGCGCGGAGGTCTCTGTCAGACCTCTGGCTGTGATCCTCTTCGACATCGAGCCAGGCGAAACCCACAAGGGCGTTCTCCATTGGGAACCCTTTGGCGGGCGTCTGTGCCTGTCTGACTTCCGGTCTGGGCAGCCTCTCCTGCAAGAGCTCCCGAGCCAGGGCAAGCTGAAGGCTCTGATGGAGTCCTTCGGGGTCACCCGTGAGACGCCCAGCGGGTCTGTCTGGCTGGATGTCGCAAAGGAGTGCCTCGGCGTATACCGCAGAACTCAGCCAGGCACCTTCGAAAAGGCGGTCCGCTCCTGTAAGGGCCTGCCAGTCCTCAACGGCCCGCCAATCAGCTAAGCGATCCCCCCACCTTAGAACACACCACCTCCCTCCCCTGCGGGAGCTCCTCTGGAGCCTTCCACGGGTAAGGGGAATCTTTGCCCTACGATCCTCAAACGGAGCATTCATGAACACCAGCGAAGTCCTGATTCAGCAGTTCGGACCGGAGCTAGCAGCAAGACAAATCGAGCTAGAGCGCGAGGGGTCCACCTTGGGCTCTGCGAACTTCCTCAAGGAGCTTGAGAGGGCCATGGAGGAAGGGGACGTGAAGGGCGTCCAGGCTTACTCGTGGATCTTCCGCGAGGGAGTCCCCTTGGTTGCCAAGGCCATTGACGATTGGAAGGCGGAAGCCTTCTCCCCTAAGGGAGGCCGGAAGGCTACCCTGCTCAAGTTCATTGAGACCATGGAGTCGAAGGTCGTGGCCTACATCGCCCTGCGGGCTGCCCTGACTGCCTTCCTCGGGAAGCCTCTGACGAACACCGCAGTGGCCCGGAAGATCGGCGTAGACCTGGACACTCAGATGAGGTCTGACCGCCTTGAGTCCGAGTATGGCCGTGTCTATGAAGGCGCCATCCGTGAGGGTCTCAAGCAGCGCCACGGGGACCACGTTAAGCGGGCCTACCTGATGGCATGGGAGAGGAGGCTTGAGGTAGAGGAAGACGGTCGTATTGAAGCCGAGATGATTAAGGTAGGGATGCACCTGCTGTCGATCACTCTCCAGGCCACGGGTCTCGGTCACCTGCAACGGGTGGCGTCTGGTAGCGGCAACGTGAAGGACACCCACATGGTCCTCACCATGTCCCCAGAGTTCGCCGCCAAGGCAGACTCCATCAACCTGAAGCTAGCCGAGATCGCCACGGTCCACCTGCCCACGGTGGTCCCGCCGAACCCTTGGACCCACTGGATGGGCGGCGGCTACTACACCGAGCATACCCGCCCGATCCTCTTTGTCAGGGCCCCGCTGGCTGTCGTGAAGAGCGTCTATAACGAGCTCGACCTGACTCCGGTCTATGAGGCTGTGAACCACATCCAGAACACTGCCTGGGCGATCAACACCAGGGTTCTCGATGCTGCCCAAGAGGTCCTCTCGTGGAAGCGGACGATCATCAAGGACTTCCCGTGCATCCTCGGGGAAGATCCGCCTGAGAAGCCCCATGACATCGACACAAACGAAGAAGCCCGCCTGAAGTACAGGAAGGCCGCGTTCGAGCATTATCAGAAGATGGATTCGCTGGGTTCCAGGAGGCGCCGTGTGGACTCCATCCTGTCGCAGGGTCAGAAGTTCCGGGACGATCAGGCGATCTACTTCCCGCACAACGTGGACTTCAGGGGCCGCATCTACGCGACCACCCTACTGAATCCCCAAGGCGATGACCTGATGAAGGGGATTCTCCAGTTCTCCTCAGGCGTCCCGCTTGGCCTTGAAGGAGGAAAATGGCTGGCAATTCACGGCGCCAACTGCGCTGGGGTCGATAAGGTCAGCTTCGATGAACGACTCGCTTGGGTCAAAGCTCATGAAGATGTCATCGTCAACTGTGCCCGCCAGCCGCTGGACGAACTCTTCTGGACCACCATGGACAGCCCGTTTGGCTTCCTGGCGTTCTGTTTCGAATACGAAGGCTTCCTCAGAGATGGCGCGGAGTTCGTCAGCCATATCCCAGTCGCCTTCGACGGTTCCTGCTCGGGTCTTCAGCACTTCAGCGCAATGCTTAAGGACGAGATCGGAGGCGCCGCCGTGAACCTCATCCCTACCGAACGACCCGCCGACATCTATCGCATGGTCGCGGAGAAGGTGGTCAATCAGCTTGAGGCTGACGTTGCTCATGGGGGCTCCGATGAATTCGTGGATAAGGTCTATGACGAAGGGACCGACCGGGAGGATACCAGAACGGTTCTCCAGCTCGGAGCGAAGACCATGGCCGAGCGGTGGCTAGCATTCGGCGTCACTCGCAGCGTGACCAAGCTTCCTGTTATGACCCTGGCCTATGGCTCCCGCGAATACGGCTTCAGTGAGCAGATTATGTCGGACGTGATCCGCCCTGCTACTGACGCTGGCAAAGGCCACTTCTGGCCGACTCCGGGTGAGCGCTCCCAGATGGCCCGGTACCTCGCGAAGCATATCTGGGACGCAGTGGGAGCAACCGTGGTCAAGGCAGTGGAGGCCATGAACTGGCTCCAACACGCAGCGGCTCTCCTCGGGTCCCAGGGTCTCCCGGTCCGCTGGACCACTCCCGCAGGCTTCACGGTTTGGCAGGAGTACAGAAAGAGGTCCAGCCAGAGGGTAGACACGGTATTCGGCGCGGCTCTTATCCGGGGTTTCGACGGACAGATTGAGAACAAAGAAACCTCTTCGGGAGCCCTAAAAAATGGTGCATCTCAAGGCGAAGTCCGAGTCCAGGTGAGCATCCGCAAGGAATCTCCAGAGATCGACAAGATTGCCCAGAAGAACGGCATTAGCCCCAACTTCGTCCACTCGATGGACGCGAGCCACATGATGCAGACCGTGACCGCTGCTCACATGGAAGGCATCACTTCATTCGCAATGATCCACGATTCCTTCGGGACCCACGCGGGCAACGCTGCGACCCTCTTCCGGGTCATCCGCGAGCAGTTCGCTCGGACCTATGTGGAGCAGGATGTCTTAGCGGCGTTCGCTTCTCAGGTTGGCGCCCAGCTCAGTGACGCGAATCTGAAGCGTCTCCCGGCGCCACCCCTCCAGGGCTCCCTCGGCGTGGGCCTGGTGGAATCCTCAAAGTACGCTTTCGCGTGAGATCTGCTGGAGGCCCTGGGGAGTTTCCCTGGGGCCAATCAGCCTAGCCCGATCTTTTGTCGAACTATATCTACAACAAGCTTTTTAACTTCAGCAGAGCCAACCACCGTTTTCATAACGGTCATTACCTTGCCTAGGGATGCACGGTACCAAACACCCTTTGGCAATACCTTAGCCTCCGCGCTTGCATTGCCAACTTCCTTAGTAAGTTCCTTGAGCTGTGCATCGTTTAGCTGGTCAGAGGAACGCAGCTCTTTGAACTTCTCTTCTAGATCCGTTAGACGTTGAAGAACATCAGCAAGCTCTTCCCGATTGAAACGCTCTCCAGGATTTGGCACATGCGTATTAACATAGTCTTCAAGGCTTTCCTGGACTTCTGCCACGGAAGCGGCAGATGTGCCTTCTGCCCTAACCTCCTCATAGACATAACGTGCCCATGCCCCAATCCACTCGTGAACTCCATCCATATCAGCGGCAGTCACCGATTCCAAGTTTTGATAAGCCCCCGGCGATAGATCTATACGCAGAGAGCTAGTACCTCGAAGCTCGTTTACCTGCAGCTTATAGCCCTGCACAGGTAGGAATTCCACAGCAAAGAGGATAGAGCCGGTATCTGGAAAGAATGCTTTATAACCTGCAATACCGAACCTTGTATCGTCGAGAGTATTTAGTAGCTTATCAATTACGGCCTTTCTTAACTTCGGCATCAACGCGACTCCTCTCACTGCTATTAGACTACAATGCCAGTGATTCAAGAGACAATCAAACCTGGTATAAACATCGATCCACGCATCAGCAGCATTGAGGAAGATCCAGCCCCAGCGAAGGAAAGAGGCGCAGCTGAGATTGATACGGTAAGGTTTCTCCTCACCTTAGAACTAACAGAGCATACGCAAGGAGATCCGCGCTCACCCGCCTGCCTAA
>NZ_WHOV01000118.1:0-41840 GCF_009765395.1 Pseudomonas sp. BAV 4579
CGATGGTCACTCTGGCCTGCATCGATCGCTGTTGGCGCGTCGACTTTTCAGACAGAGCCTAGCACCGGGGAGGGCGACATTGAACTGCACCTCGTCAGCGACCACGTTGAGGCTGAAGTAGCGCTGGTAGTAGTCCGTTTGCTCGAAACAGTCAGGCGCGATTTCGCTCAAGCGTACGAGACCTTCACGCTGGCTCTCCCGACTGGCGATGTAGAAGGGATCGAGCAGGTAAAGGCCATGCAGGTAGTCCTGAAAGAGCCGGTCGGGTGCACCGTCGTCGCCGGGACTTTCGGCCAGCACCTGCGGGCGCCCCTCGCTAAAGATCAGTGCCACCCAACTGTCATGGTGTACGTACTGCTCCAGCGTGCGGGCCATGGCACGCCAGAAATGCGGGCGATCAAGCGCTTCGATGAGTTCGGCCACGGTGTGATGGAAGGCGATGTCGTGCAAGGTCATGGTCATCTGTCTACCCCTATGGGGTTACCCCGCGTGCGTAATTCCGCCTGTGTGACTCCGCCGCCATACTCGACTCCGGACGGTGGGGTGTCCGCATTCTGTGTTTGCCCCCCACCTGATGCAACAACAAGAACGGAGCCCCATCATGCAAGTTGAACTCGCTCAGCTCACCGGTCGTGATGGTGATACGGCCTACAATCTCGCCCAGGCCCTGCAGGCCATCGCGGCGTGCAGGGCGGGCACTCGCCTGTTGGTGTTCCCGGAGACCTACCTAACGGGTTTTCCGACGCCAGAAAACGTTGCCGTCCTGGCTGAGCCTTTGAATGGCCCGAGTCTGACCGCTATCGGCAAGGCAGCGGCTGCGCGTGGGGTGGCGGTTGCCATCGGCTTTGCCGAGAACGACGACGGTACGTTCTATAACACCACTGTGTTGATGGACGGGCGGGACATCGTGCTGACCTACCGCAAGACGCACCTGTGGGCGTCGGATCGCGGTGTGTTCGCGCCGGGCGATCGCTACGCCACCGCGCTGCTCGACGGCGTGCGGGTCGGGCTGCTGGTGTGTTTCGACATCGAATTTCCCGAGAGCGCCCGTGCCCTGGGTGAGCTCGGCGCTGAACTGCTGATCGTTACCAACGGCAACATGGATCCCTACGGACCGACTCACCGAATCGCGATCATGGCACGGGCGATGGAGAACCAGGCCTATGCGGTCATGGCCAACCGCGTCGGAGCAGGGGACGACGGCCTGATATTCGCCGGTGGTAGCGCGGCGGTCGACCCCAACGGCAGCCTGCTGCTGGAAGCCGGTCGCGAGCCTTGCACACAAATCATCGACCTGGACTTTCATCGTCTGACGGAGGCCCGCCGCGACTACCGCTACCTGGAAGAGCGCCGCCTAACGCTGCCAGGTAAGCGTATCGACCATGCCAACGGTGTGCGTGAGCTACTGATCCCCTGACATTTTCCTTCTGAAGGGCGCCACAGACGCGCCCGTTGCGGCCTTGCCGCGCACTTTTGCCGACTTCGGTCCTGCCATAAAAACTTATAAAGTGGGAGAAACAAGTTATGGCTCGTCTGCAACGATCCCTGTCTCTAGGCGCGGTGGTGCTGTTCGGCATCGCCTACATGACCCCGATTATCGTGCTCGGCACGTTCGGCATCCTTGCCGAGATCACCCACGGCGCCGTATCGGCGGCCTACCTGGCCGCTGCAGTGGCGATGTTCTTCACCGCGCTGAGCTACGCCCGCATGGCCAAGCTGTTTCCGGTAGCCGGATCGGCCTACAGCTATGTGCGTCACAGCATCAGCGATCACCTCGGATTCATTGCCGGCTGGGCGGTGTTGCTCGACTACCTCTTCCTGCCGATGGCGATCTGGCTGATCGGCGCGGCCTACCTTCATTCGGCATTCCCGCAACTGCCCCAGGCGCTCTGGGTACTAACGTTCATCCTGGTCACCAGCGTGATCAACATCGTGGGCCTGCACCTGGCCAAGGGCATCAACAGCGTACTGATGCTGGTGCAGTTTCTGGTACTGCTGGCTTTCGTGGCGCTATGCGTGCATTACGTGCTGGGCGACGCCAGCAAGCCGCTGTTGTCGTTGCAACCGTTTCTGGGCGAGGGCGTAAACCTGTCCCTGGTGATGGCCGGCGCGGCGGTAGCCTGCTACTCCTTCCTGGGCTTTGATGCGGTCAGCACCCTGATTGAGGAAACCCGCTACCCTCAGCGCACCATTCCCAGGGCAATCCTGCTGATCACCCTGATCGGTGGACTGATCTTCGTGGTCACGGCCTATTTCGTTCAGCTGGCCCATCCGTCCACCCTATTTGAAAGCAGCGATGCGGCCGCTTACGAGATCGCGCGCAATATCGGGGGTGACCTGTTTGTGTCGGTCTTCCTGATCGGGTTGATCGTGGGCCAGCTCACCTCGGGCTTGTCGGCGCAGGCCAGCGCCTCGCGCCTGATGTTCGCAATGGGCCGTGATGGCGTGCTACCCCGGGCGCTACTGGGCACCCTGAGCCCGCGCTTCGGTACGCCGGTAGGCGCTATCCTGGTCTGCGCGGTAGTGGCGCTGCTAGCACTGAGGCTCGATGTCACCACCTCGACCTCATTCATCAACTTCGGCGCCTTTCTAGCGTTCAGCCTCGTGAACCTCTCAGTGATCGTTCACTTCGCACGCCAGCCGCAGAAGCGTGGCCCCCTACAACTAGTGCTCTACCTACTGTGTCCGCTCATCGGTATGTTGGCGACGCTCTGGCTGATGATCAGCCTTGATCGCTTGGCGATCATGCTTGGCTGCAGCTGGCTGCTGCTCGGTGGACTCTATCTGGCTTGGCTGACGGGAGGTTTTCGCAGTCGCCCGCCCGCACTTAGTTTCGAAGCTGAGCAAGGGTAAGTAACACGCTTTTCGCTGCACGGGGCAGGTACCCAACCAAGCCGACGAAGGCGTGTGAGTACATCAGCTTCGCCGGTGGCCACATACCTAACCAGTGCCGTGTCGGCTGCAGGTAGCCCCTATGCACTCAGCTCACGCCGGCCAAGGTTTGGCGTCAGGAGCTGGCGACAGGGTTTAGGGGTGGCACCCAAAGCACGCCTGGAATGAAGCTGGTGTGTGGATCACAGCCGCCTACCGCGTTTAACGACTGACCCTTACGCCAAGGCCCTGCGTAGATCAGCGCGTTAGCGCTCAGGACACCACTTCGACGCGAACCAGCCCCTGCTGTCTGAAGGGGGTCAGGACCTCGCTCGCCGTCGCATCGGTGATCAGCGTCCAGTCCGTCTTGAGCGGCGTCCAGTGTTGCTGGCGATCACGGCCGAGCTTGGTCGAATCGGCGAGCACGAAGACCTCCGCGGCCTGCTGGATCATCAATTCCTTGAGGTAGGCCTGCTCGGTGCTGGCCTCGCAGAGGCCGCGGCCGGCGACCACACCATCGGCGCTGAGAAAGACCTTGTCGGCCGACAGTCGCTCCAGCATGGTGAAGGCTGCCGGGCCGAAGGTGGACATGCTGCCGGGGCGGAGGTCGCCGCCGAGCAGGGTGACGTGGCCTTCGGGCAGGTCGCGCAGCAGCGGCACCGCCAGCAGGTTGTTGGTGATGACGTGCAGGCCGCGTCTTTCGTTGAGCAGCTTGGCCAGGGCGGCGGTGGTGGTGCCGCCGTCCAGCACCAGGGTGTCGTGGTCGTTGATATGAGCCAGGGCGGCGCGGGCGAGCAGGGCCTTTTCCGGACCGGACTGGTTGCTGCGTTGCTCCAGCGACGGCTCCGGCTCGCGGGTGCCGATATGGGTCGCCCCACCGTAGGTGCGCAGGATCTGGCCTTCTTCCGCGAGGGCAGTCAGGTCGCGGCGGACCGTGGCTTCCGACACCTCCAGATGCCGGCACAGGGTTTCGACATTGGTGTGACCGGCTAGAACCAGTTCGAGGATGGCCTGGCGACGTTTGGCGACCTTCATGGGGAATCCATCGGGAAAGACCGCGCTACTCTAGCGCAGTCGTGCTTCCCCCACATCACAGCGAGGCGCCGCCGCAGACCGTCAGCGTCTGGCCGGTAAGGGCGCCGGCATCGGGGCCGAGCAGGAAGGCGGTCAGGCCCGCGACCTCTTCAGGCTGCACGTAACGGCCCAGCGGGGGCAGCCGCGGTGGCGTGCCGGCGCGGCCCGGATCGCGCAGCATGGGCGTCTCGGTCGCCCCGGGCGCCACCAGATTTACGGTGATGCCACGCGAAGCCAATTCCAGCGCCCAAGAACGCACCAGGCCCACCAGGGCTGCCTTGGTGGCGGCGTACTGGCTGCGTCCAGCCGCGCCTTGCATGGTGCGGCTGCCGATCAGCACGATGCGCCCGCCCGCGGCGAGGCGCTCGATCAGGCGATCCACCAGCCGGCTGGCCACGGCGACGTGCAGGTGCCACATGGCGGCGCCATCGGCCGGGTCCAGGGCGCCCAGCGGCGCGGTACGCATGAAGCCGGCCGCATGGATGATGGCATCCAGCGGACCGCTGTCGGCCAGCACGGCGTCCAGTGCCTGGTCATCGGCCAGGTCGACGCCAATCCAGGTCAGCGCCGGATGTTTGTGCTCGGGCGGGCGGCGGCTGAGGCCGGTCACCTGCCAGCCCTCGGCGAGCAGGCGCTGGGCGATGGCGGCGCCGATGCCGGAGCTGACGCCGGTAATCAGGGAATGAGGCTGAGTTGTCATCGCCGTCTCCTCTAACGCAGCGCGGCCAGCGGCAGGCGGACGTGCTTGATGCGCTGACGAAAGTAGGTGAAAGCCAGGTGGAGATCACCGTCGGGCGCCTGCACCAGGCTCGGATAGGAGTACTCGCGATTGAGCTTCTCGGTGGAGTTGTTGGTCAGGCAGTAGCCATCGCCGGCCTCGACGTCCAGGCGCCGCCAGCTCTGACCCTCGTCCGTGGACACGGCCAGGCTCATGGGGCCGCGCGGCACGCCCCAGACAGCGCTGCGTTCACCGTCCTTCGCCACCGGATCGACGCGGCTGTCGCCATCGTCGATCTCGTCATAGAGCGAGGCGCGGCGCTCGCTGTAGTCGGCGGCGCTGGTGGGGTTGTAGGCCACCACCAGTTCGCCGCTGGTGAGGCGAACGAACTGGATGGAGGAGTTGTTGTTAGGCAGGACCGTTGGAGTCGGTGCGCTCCACGTGCGACCGCCGTCCTGGGAGCGGCTGGTGTGGATGAAGTCGGCCCAGCGACTGCGGAACAGCGCCAGCAGGCTGCCGTCACCTAGCCGCTGGATATTCATGTGCACGCAGCCGGTACTTTCGGGCACGGCATGCTCGATCCAGCTGCGGCCCTGATCGCCTGAAATCAGCACGGCGCTGGTGTCATGGCTGCCCACCCACTTCTCGCCGGGGCGGGCGATGCAGTGGAAGATCGGCAGCAGCCAGTCGCCGTTGGCCAGCACCACCGGCGGCTGGCGGACAAAGGTCCCGGGGGTGTCGATCAGGGTCTCGATGGCGCCCCAGCTGTGGCCGCCATCGGTGGACAGCCGACGCCGGACGATGGCGGTGTCCTGGTTGCCGGCCACCTGGGCCGTCCACAGCAGCCACAGCGGACCGTTCGGCGCCTGGAACAGGATGGGATTCTGCTCGGAGCGAGTCGGGTTGTCCGACAGCTGCACGGGCTCGCTCCAGGTCCCGCTCGATGGATCGCGGCGGCTCAGCAGGACCGAGATGTCGGCCTTGCCTTCCTGGGTGCCGGCGAACCAGGTGCATAGCAGGATGCCGTCAGGCTGAGCCAGCAGGTTGGCGGCGTGGTTCTGTGGATAGGGTGTCGGCAGGAAGCTGTCCTGACGGCCGGCGATGGCGATTTCAGTGGTGGACATGGGGGACCTCGGCAGGGGCGGCTTTGGCGGCGGACTGGGGGAAGAGCCGTTCGATGAACACGACGATAGCGGGCGTCGCCAGGGCAACGTACATGTTGTCGATGCCATAGGGGTTGCCCAGCAGATACCAGACGCTGGTGGTGATGGTCGAGGCCAGCAGGCCCAGGGTCGCGCCGCGATTGGTGGCGAACAGCGGCAGGTAGATGGCGATCATGGCGATCACCGCGATGGACAGGCGCAGCGCCCGGGTAAAGAACGACAGGTTGAGGATCTCGGGCACGAAGAACACGAAGAACAGCGGCACGAAGCCGATGATCAGCGAGATCACCCGGGTGGCCTTGAATTCACGCTCGGGCGTCGGCTTGCGCAGCGGCACGTAGAAGTCGCGGACCACCAGCGAGGCGATGGCCAGGGCCACGGTGCTGACGCTGACGAAGATGGAGGCGACCAGGGAAATGGTCACCACGCCGGCCAGCACCGGGTGCATCGACTGCAGGAAGACCGGCAGGGCGTAGAGGCTGCTCATTTCCGGATGCAGGTACCTGGACGCGACCCCGATGAAACCCAGCGCCAGGGAGATGGGAATGCACAGCAGCGAGGCATGGAAGGTGGAGCGTTGCGCGGCGCGGGCATCCTTGGTCGAGGAGATCGCCTGGATAATGAACTGGGTGGAGAAGATCGCGCCGACGGTACCGATGATCCAGGCGAAGATCTTGCTGCCGCCAATGGCGCCGTCCCAGGTGAAGTAGTGCTCCGGCATGTTCTGCATGACCGGGGTGAAGCCGCCGGTCATGTGCAGGGCCACGCCCGTGACGATGAGCACGCCCACGTATTTGACCGCGGTGTGCAGGATGCTGACGTAGGCCACGCTCTTCAGCCCGCCGAACGCGTAGTACAGGGTACTGACGATGGCGGTGATGAAGGCCGCGGTGGGCAGGTTGATCTTGAGTACCGTGGCGATGGCCGCGGCGCCGCTGACGTAGTTGCCCACGTTCACCAGCAGGAGGGCGTAGATCATGATGATCGACACCATCAGCTTGGTGGACAGGCCGTATTTCTGGGCGATGAAACCGGAGATGGTGAATTCGCCGGAGGCGTAGAGCTTGCGCGCCATCAGCAGGCCGAACAGTGGAAAGCCGATGGCCGCGGCGATCACCGACCAGGAGGCGGCGAAACCACTCTCGAAGGCGGCCTGGGCGGTGCCCACCGTGGACTTGGCGCCGATGAATTCCGACATCATCAGGATGCCCACCACGAAGGCCGGCATGCTGCGCGCGGCCACCATGAATTCGCCGCTGGTGCGGCTGCGCAGGCGGATGCTGAGCCAGGTGGTGAAGAGAATGTAGACCACCACCATCCCGATGATGATGGCGGTGCTTTGCACGTCGAACGTCTGCATGGAAATCGCTCCGTGTTGTTGTTGTACGAGCTTTTTCACAGGGCGCCGGCAGGCCGCCGACGCCCTGGGCGAGGAACGTCAGTGGCTGGGTTGGCCGGCGCCCAGCAGGTCCGCCTCCGGGGCATCGTCGGTGACGATGGGTTCCACCCGGCCGAGCAGGAACAGGTAGTTGAGGATGGCTGCCACGATCAGCGCCGCCGAGAACAGCAGGGCGATGTTGAAGGAGCCGGTGGTGGCGACGATGAAGCCGGTGACGATGGGGCCGACCACGCCGCCCATGTTGGAAACCGAGTTCTGCAGGCCGGCCAGCATCGAAGTCATGCCGCGCGGGGCGATATCGCCGGGCATGGCCCACACCTGGGTGGCAGCCACGGTGGTGCCGGACTTGGCGATGCACAGCAGCACGATGGCGATCCAGGCCGACTCGGCGAAGGCGGCCAGGCCGATGCAGGAGGCCATCAGCAGGCCGACGATGAGGAAGGTCTTGCGGATCGTGGTCAGCGAATAGCGGCCACTGCGGTAGATGCGGTCCGACAGCCAGCCGGCGAAGACTTCCACCACCATGGCGATCAGCAGCGGCAGCGCCGCCATGAAGCCCATGGAGATGAGGTCCATGCCCTTTTCCTTGACCAGGTAGGTGGGCAGCCAGGTGATGAAGAAGTAGGAGTTGTAGTTGATGAAGAAGAAGCCCAGGCACATGGCCCAGACGTTGCGGTAGCGCAGCAGCTCGTACCAGCGCATGGCCGGCTTCTCGCCATTGCCTTCGCGGCGCCGCTGGCCTTCGCGGATGTAGCGCAGCTCGGCCTCGTTGATGCGCGGGTGGTCTTCCGGATCGTTGCGGTAGAAGGCGAACCAGGCCAGGGCCCAGAGGATGCCGAGGGCGCCGCTGATGACGAAGGTCAGCTTCCAGCCGAACACCGCGATCAGGCCGACGATCAGTGGCATGGCCACCGCGCCGCCGAACTTGGAACCGCTGTCGAAGATGCCCGAGACGGTGGCGCGCTCCTTGTCGGGAAACCAGCGCGAGGTGATGCCGGCGTTGCTCGGGTAGGCCGCCGCCTCGCCGATGCCCAGGCCGATGCGCAAGGCGAACAGCGACTTGAAGCCCGTAGCGAGGCCGGTCAGGGCAGTCGCCAGCGACCACCAGAGCACCGCGCCGCCCAGCGTGGCCTTCTGACCGAAGCGGTCGGCCAGCCAGCCCGCGGGCAACTGCAGCAGGGCGTACGACCAGAAGAAGGCCGACATGATCAGCCCCATCTCGGTCGCGTTGAGGGCGAATTCCTTGCTGATGAAGGGGGCGGCGGCGGAGAGCACCACCCGGTCGATGTAGTTGATGGCGATCGCTGTCCACATCAGTCCGGCGATGATCCAGCGAATCCTGGTGGCCTTGTTGTTGTTATCCATGATCAGGTTCCGAAAGGGGTAGGGGGGTCAGGGGGCGACGACGACGGACTCCAGGGTGGTGCTGCCGGTAAGGGCGGCCACCACGTTGCGGGCGCAGGTGAGGCTGAGGATGTCCAGCGCGCCCGGGGTGTAGCCGGCGATGTGCGGTGACACCACCACGGTGGGCAGCCCGTACAGCGGGTGCTGGTTGGCCGGCTCGTCCTCGAACACGTCCAGGGCTGCGCCGCCCAGGTGGCCACTGTGCAGTGCCTGGTAGAGCGCCTCTTCATCGACGATGCCGCCGCGGGCGGCGTTGATCAGGTGGGCGCCCGGCTTCATCAGGCCCAGTCGCCGTGCGTCCAGCAGGTGGCGAGTGGCGTCGGACAGGCCGATGTGCAGGGTGACGAAATCGGCTTCGGCGAGGAGCTCGTCGAGGGCGTGAAACTCGATGCGTTCGCGGTCGGCGAAGGCCTGATCGGGATAGGGGTCATGGGCGATGACGCGCATGGCGAAGCCGCTGGCGCGCCGCGCGACTTCCTTGCCGATGCTGCCCAGGCCGACGATGCCCAGGGTCTTGCCGTGGACATCCGCGCCAAACAGCCGCGGCCACTCGCCGGCGCGGGTCTCCCGATCGGCGCGGGCGACCTGGCGGGCCGAGGCCAGCAGCAGGGCGAAGGTGTAGTCGGCCACCGCGTGGCGGTTGGAGTTGGGCACGTTGCACACGGTCACGCCGCTGGCGCGGGCCGCGTCGAGGTCGATGTTGTCGACCCCGACGCCGTGCTTGCACACCAGGCGCAGCTGCGGCAGGGCCGCGAAGGTGGCGGCGTCGAAGACATTGAAGGCGGTGATGGCCGCCTGGCACTCGGCGGCCGCGGCGATGAAACCCTCGGCATCGATGTCGGCGGGCAAGGTCACCACGTCGATGCCGTGGCGGGCCAGCAACTCCAGCGGTTCCCGGGAGTACTTGGCGAAGGAGGGCGAGGTGCAGACGACTTTCATGGTCAGGCTCCTCAGGCGGCCTGGCTGGCGCGATGCCGGCTGGCGAGTTCGGTGGCCTGGCGCAACGCCTCGATGAGGCTGCGCTCGTCGGCGATGCCCTTGCCGGCGATGTCGAAGGCGGTGCCGTGGTCCACCGAGGTGCGGATCACCGGCAGGCCGACGGTGACATTGACGCCCGCCTCCAGGCCCATGACCTTGACCGGCCCGTGGCCCTGGTCGTGGTACATGGCCACCACGCAGTCGAAATCGCCACGACCGGCGCGAAAGAACAGGGTGTCCGCAGGCAGCGGGCCTTCCACGCGCCAGCCACGGGCGCGCAGTTCGTCGATGGCCGGCTGGATCTTGGTTTCTTCCTCCCCGTAGCCGAACAGGCCGTTCTCGCCGGCATGCGGGTTGATGCCGCAGACGGCGATCAAGGGGTCCTGGATGCCGGCCCGCTGCAGGGTGGCGTGGGCGCGTTCGATGGTGCGCTTGACCAGGCCCGGCTCGATGCGCGCGATGGCATCGATGATGCCGATGTGGGTGGTGACGTGGATGACCTTGAGGATCGGCGTCATCAGCATCATCGACACCTCCTCGGTGCCGGTGAGGTGCGCCAGCAGTTCGGTGTGCCCGGGGAAGATATGACCGCCGGCGTGCAGGGCTTCCTTGTTCAGCGGGGCGGTGCAGATGGCATCGAGTTCACCGGCGGAGGTGAGCTGCACGGTGCGTTCGATGTAGCGATAGGCGGCGTCGCCGGCCAGGGCGGACAGCCTGCCGTAGGGCAGGTCGGCGGGAATCAGCCCGAGGTCGATGCAATCCACCACGCCGGGCTGGAAGCGCGCCTGATCGGGACGCTCGATGGCGTTGATCTGCAGGCGACCGCCGACGATGCGATTGGCATCCTCCAGGCGACCCGCGTCGCCGATGACCAGCGGGCGACAGCTGTCGTAGACCGAGGCGTGGGCCAGGGACTTCATGATGATCTCGGGACCGACGCCGGTGGCGTCACCCATGGTGATGCCGATGACGGGACGTTCAGACATGGTGGACTTCCTTCTGCAGGGAGGCCGTGGCGGCCTGTGCGGGTAGGCTGGCGCGCAGGTGGCGCCAGGCATCGAGGAGGGTGTCGGGTTGGCCGAAGCCGCCGGCCTTGGTCACTATCCGCAGGGCGCGACCGCGCCAGCGGGTGCTGGCCAGGGCCACGCCCGGGGCGAGGGCGCCGTGCAGGTCCAGCGCCGTGATGCCAGCCTGGGCGAGCAGGGCGCGTGCGGTCTCGCCACCGGTGGCCATGAGGGCGGCGGCCTCCTGCAGGGCGGGCTGCAGCAGTTCGGCCAGGGCCTGGCTCAGGGCCACGGCCTGGCGCGGGTCGCGGGCCTGCTGGTCAAGGCTCACCAGGACGTCTTCGCCGCAGGCGAGCTGCCGAGCGAGGGCTGCGGCCAGCGCGGTACGCTCGGCGGCGCGCTGCGGCTCCAGCAGCCAGGCAGGGGCCAGCCGCTGCCAGTGTTGGCCGCTCCCCGCCACCAGCCGCTCGGCCTGGGCCTGGGAGTGTCGTGACATGCTGCCCACCACCGTGAGGATCGGGCCGTCGCCATGAGGGCGGAGGGCGGTGTGGCCGGTCAGGCCCAGGGCAGCGGGCAGCGCCTCGGCCAGGCCTGCGGAGCCGACCCAGAACAGCTGCTGCGCCACGGGCGCGGAAGCCCGGGCCAGTGCCTCCAGGTCCGTTTGCCGCTCGGCGTCGCAGACCAGCGCGGGCAGACCACTGTCCAGCGCGCGGCGCAGGGCGGCGGCCAGGGCCACCGGCTGACGGAGGGTCGCGAGATCCAGCCGCGCACAGCTGACGCCGTGATCAGTCAGTTGAGCGACCAGATCGGCACTGCCGGTCAGTCCCTCGTTGCGCCAGACATCGGTCTGGTCGACCGGTACGCCGTCCAGGTACTGGATACCCCCCAGGGTGGTGCGGCCCAGTGCCGGGTAGGCGGGCGCGACCAGGGCCAGGCCGCGCGGGGCGAGGGCCGCCACCTCGGCGGCGACATTGCCACGCAGGGTGGAGTCGATCTTCTTGTAGAGCGCGGCGCCAGCCAACGCCGGGTGCCCAAGCAGCGCGGCGTGGCGTGCGGCCGCCGCACGCGCATCCAGTCGCCGGCTGTCCAGGTCCAGTGCCGTTACCGGCGCCTGGGCGTCCAGGGCCTCGGCGTCGAGCAGCACCCGGGTCGCCTGCGCCTTGGCAAAGCCCAGGGCGCAGTCGGCGGCGCCGCTGAGGTCGTCGGCCAGGATCAGCAGGCGGGTCATGGCAGCAGGCGCCGGTACAGCGCCTGGATGTCGTCCAGGCTCAGCGGCTTGGGATTGTTGACCATCAGCCGGGTGACCTTGGAGGCCGCCACGGCCATCTCCGGCAGGTGCTCCTCGCGCACGCCAAAGGCGGCCAGGTCCTGGGGGATTTCCAGGATGGCGGTCCAGGCGGCGATCTGCTCGATCAGCTGGTGCGCGGCGGCTTCGTCGCTGTCTTCCGCGCGGGCCAGGCCGCAGACCATGGCGGCGCGCTTCAGGCGCGGCGCGCAGCTGTCCAGGTTGAAGGCCATGACATGGGGCAGCAGCATGGCGTTGGCCACCCCGTGGGTGACGTGGAACTTGCCGCCGAGGGGATAGGCCAGCGCATGGACCGCCGCCGTACCGGCTGCGGTCAGGGCCACGCCGCCGTAGGTGGAGCCGAGCAGCATGTCGCTGCGGGCGCGCACCGAGTCCGGCTGCTGATAGGCCTCGACGATACTGCCGGCGATCAGGCGCATGGACTCCAGGGCAAAGGTATCGCTGACCGGGTTGGCCTTGTTGGAGATGAAGGACTCCAGGGAATGGGTGAAGGCGTCCATCCCGGTCGCCGCGGTAATGGCCTTGGGCAGGCTCAAGGTCAGCAGCGGATCGAGCAGCACGAGGGCGGGCAGCAGGTGGCGGCTGACCACGCCTACTTTCAGCTCTTCGTCGGGCAGGGTGACGATGGCATTGGGCGTCACTTCCGAGCCGGTGCCGGCAGTAGTCGGGACCAGCACGGTGGGCAGCCCGGCGCGGGCCACCTGGTCGATGCCGAGCATGGATCTGAGCGACTGCTCGTTGGTGAGCATGACCGCGAACAGCTTGGCGGCATCCAGTACCGAGCCGCCGCCGATGGCGAGCAGGGCGTCCGGTTGGCGCGGCGAGACCTGTTCGCGAAAGACCTGCTCGATGTTCTCAAGGGTCGGCTCGATCTCGACGTTGTCGATCACGGCCACGTCGATGTCGCGGGCGGCCAGTTGCGCCTTGACGCGCTCGGTCACGCCCAGGCCATGCATGGCGTTCTGGGTGACCAGCACCACGCGGCGCAGCGGGACATCGAGGAGGGCGAGCTTGTCGCCGAGCTGATCCAGGGCGCCGGTGCCATGGATCAGGTGTTTGACGGTCTGGAAATGATAGAGGGACATGGGCGCTCCGGGTCAGTCGCGATAGATGGCCAGTAGGCCTTCGAGCTTGTGCACCGTGGCTTCGTCCAGCGGCGCGACCGGGGCCCGGCAGGGGCCGACCGGGACGTTGAGCAGGTCGGCGGCCTTCTTCAGTACCGACGGCATGGTGCCCAGGGCGAAGGCATCGCGCAGCGGGCGCAGCTTTTCCTGGGCGGCGCGGGCGGTGGCGTGGTCGCCGGCCTGGAAGGCGTTCCAGATGGCCATGACGACCTGGGGTACCGCGTTGGCCGTGGCGGCCACCGCGCCATCGCCGCCGGCCAGCAGGTTCCAGTAGATGAGGGAGTCGGTACCGGCGAAGACGGCGAAGTCATCGCTGCGGTACTTCATCATCTGCACCAAGGAGTCGAAGTTGCCGGCGCTGTCCTTGATGCCCTTGATCTGCGGATGCTGGCTCAGGGCGGCCACGGCGCCGATGCCGATCGACATGCCGGTCTTGGCCGGAATGTTGTAGAGCATAAGCGGCAGTGGGGAGGCGTCGCCAATGGCTTCGTAATGGGTGATCAGCTCTTTCTGGCTGACGGCATTGAAGTAGGGCGTGATCACCGACAGGGCATCGACGCCGCGATCCGCCATTTTTTTGTTCAGTTCAATCACTTCATGCGTCGCGAAGGCGCCGGTACCGGCTACGACCGGGACCCGGCCGCCCGCGGCGTCCACCGTGAGCTCGGCGATACGCAACTTTTCGGCTTCGGAGAGGGCGAAGAACTCGCCGTTGGTGCCCAGTACGAACAGGCCGTGGACGCCGGCGCCAATCAGGTTTTCGATCAAACCGCGCAAAGCGTTTTCATCGACACGTTGTTGGGCGTCAAAGGGGGTAACGAGGGCGGGAACGATGCCGCGGAATTTCATGGTCATGCCTACCTTGTGATTGTTTTGATCACAATAAAGCATGTTTTGATCTAATCGATCAATAGCGGCCCGATGGTTTTGCGTGCTCGATGGGCCTGTGCACTTCAGGAAAGCAACCGGCTATTCCAGAGGTAACTGTCGACTCGGGTTGCTCGGCAATAGAGACGGGTAAGGCAACGGGAGCCTCGGCGCGTTACCCACGCGCCGCGAGGCGGGAATGTTAACGCTGCGTGCGAGGGGTAGCGCTGTCGGCTCGGGACAGCTATCTTGCTGATCCTTATGACAAAATTGTCATTCTGCAGTACCCGTTCCTGACCGAACGATCAGGATAGGTTGGCGGGGTCATCTCCCGGACCTCGAATCATGTCGCGCTTTCTTTCCTCTCTCACCCTCACGCTGCTGGGCGCTGCCTTGCTCGGCCAGGCGCAGGCGGCGCTGCCGCAGCACCCCGATCTCGACCTTGATGCCGCGCATCGTCTGGCGCAGGCCGCGCCCTGCAGCGCCGCGCTCGCGGTACTCGACCGCAGCGGTCAACCGATCCTCCTGCAACGCAATACCCGCGTCGGACCGCACAACGCCGAGGCGGCGAGGCGCAAGGCCTTTACCGCCCTGTCCACCCGCACCCCGTCGCAGGCGCTGGCCGAGCGCGCCCGGCAGAACCCGGATGCGGCCAATCTCGTCACCCTGCCCGAATTGCTGCTGCTCGGCGGTGGCATCCCCCTCTACGAAGGCGACCAGTTGGTCGGCGCCCTGGGCATCGCCGGCGCCGGCGGTGGCGGGGCGGACGAGCGCTGTGCGCTGGCGGCGGCTGAACACCTCAACCTCACCTCTCATCCTTGAAGGAGATCTCCATGAAGACGTTCGTACTGTTGTCGGGCCTGGCCCTGTCGGGCTTCGCGGTAGCCGCGCCCAATCCCCTGAGTGTCCATGTGCTCAACCTGGAGGACGGCAAGCCGTCGGCGGGGGTGCACGTGACCCTGGAACGCCAGGTAGGGCAGGGCTGGCAGCCGCTGGCGGAGGAGGTCACCAACGAACAGGGCCGGGTGCCGGCGCTGTTCCCCAAGGAAAGGACCTTCGAGAAGGGCGAATACCGGGTGGTCTTCAAGACCGGCGACTACTATCGCCAGCGGGGCCGTAGCGCCTTCTTCCCCGAGATCCCGGTGGTGTTCGACGTCACCCAGCCGGAGCAGCACTACCATATCCCGCTGTTGCTCAGCCCCTACGGCTTCAGCACCTACCGCGGCTCCTAGCGGCAGGGCCTCCCAGGCTGGCCAGAGTATCCAGCCTGGGAGGCGCCAGGGCAGCAGCGGTCATGACTCAAGGCCGGACTTTGTAAGGATCCGGATACAAGGTGGCGACGGACTTTTACCTGGGGTAGAAATCCAGCAGCGGCAGGTTCACGCACAATGGGCGACGGGGCCGCAGCGCTGTCCGGTGCTGGGCCCTGTCACGTGGCGCGTTCGCTAGTGGTCGATCGGCACGCCAGGTCTGGTCATCGTCACTCCGAGGAGTCGTACCTTGTACCTTTCACCCCTCTCGTTCCGCCCGACCGAAGCTGTGAGTTCGAGCGCTGGCGCCTTCGCCGCCTGGCGCAATGCCTACCGCGGCCCCGTGCTGCTGCTGGCCTCGGGGCCGTCGGCGGGCAGGCTCAATCTGCCGGTCTGGCGGGACATTCCGGTCATCACCATGAATGGCGCCATCGCCAAGTTGCTGGGCAGTCCCCTGAGTCCGCTGTTCTACGTCTGCAGCGATCTCAGCTTCGCGCAGCAGCAACCCGAGCTCTATCGGCAGGGACTGGAGCGGGCCACCCGGCTGGCGCTCTGGCCGGAAGCCATCCAGGCCCTGCCCGCGGAACTGGCCGCCAAGGCACATCCGCTGCACCGCGCGCCAGCCACACGCCTGGAGCACCACCTGGGTGCCGAGCAGGAACAGGCGCAACGGCTGCCCGCCTGGGTCAGCCGCCGCGCCCGGGATATCGGCTTCAGCTGCAACCTGGATTACGGCATCTTCGATGTCCGCACGGTGGCCTTCATCGCCCTGCAACTGGCCTATCACGTGGGGTTCACCGAGATCTATCTCGCCGGCGTCGATCTCGACAGCGACCGTCCGCGGTTCTACGAGGATGGGCGCTCGCCGGTGTCGCCCTGCGGCCTCGACGAGCACCTGCACAGTCGCATCCTGCCCGGCCTGCAGGTCATGCAGACCGCGATGCGCGCCGCGGGTCGCCAGGTGTTCAATCTGTCGAACTGCAGTCGTATCCCCGCTGACCTGATTCCGCTTGCCGATCTCGCCACCGTGGAAACGCGCTGGTTGTGGCGCCGCCGGCGTCAGCTTGGTTAGCGAACGATAGCCAGGCCGACTCAGCGCCAACCCAGGGTAAGACCCCAGACCACGGTGTAGCGCGTGGCCTTGGCCAGGGTTACCACCAGTAGAAAGCGCCACAGCGGTTCGCGCATCACCCCGGCCACCAGGGTCAGGGGATCGCCGATCACCGGCGTCCAGCTGAGCAGCAGTGACCACCAGCCCCAGCGCTGGTAGGCCGCCTGGATACGGGCAAGGCGTTGCGGCGACAGCGGAAACCAGCGGCGTTGGCGAAAGCGTTCGAGGTGGGTGCCCAGCCACCAGTTCAGCGTCGAGCCGGCGACATTGCCCAGCGTCGCGGCCAGCAGCAGGAGCGCCGTGGCATAGCGCTCGGTGAGCAGCAGCCCGGCCAGGGCCGCTTCCGATTGCAGGGGCAGCAGGGTGGCCGCGCCGAAGGCGAGGGCGGCCAGGCCCAGGTAGACGCTCAGGGCTTCCAGGATGAGGCTCCAGCGGGGAGGGCCATCTAGGGGCTGTCTCGGGTCGGGACGAAGCCGCCGGGCATAGCGCGAGTGGCCGGGCTACGCCGCCTCTCGACCCTGAGCCCTGGGGCTCAACCCAGCCGAGCGAGCCAGTCCGCGACCGAGTCCCCGCTGCTGATGTCGGGTTGCACCAGGCCGTCGATCATGAAGGTCGGCGAGACATGGATACCGTTCTGCCGGGCGTACTTGCAGTGCCACTTGATGGCGTGCTGCAGGTCCGGATTGGCGAAGGCGTCGGCCAGGGCCAGGCCGCTGTAGCCTTCCAGGCGCGCGATGATGTCGTTGGGCGTGGCGTCGCGGTTGGGGCCGGTGGCGTGATCCTTGAACTCGAATTCCTCGCGATGGGCTGCCACCGCGGCCAGCACCGCCTTGGCGCTCTCCCTGCCGCCGTCAAGGGTGGCGGCGGCCAGCACGCAGCGCACCACCACGCCGGAGAACAGGTGCCAGGGTTGGGATTGCAGGCGGATCTTCAGGGTGATCCGCTCAGGGCCGGCCTGGGCCAGCAGATCGTCGAGCTTGTTGAAGGCCTTGACCGAAAAGGGGCAGGTGGGCTCGAGAAAGACTTCGAAGGTGCGGGGGCCATGGCCCCAGGTGAGGGTGTCGGCGTACAAGGTAGGACTCCAATGGCGAGATGTTGGGGTTGAGACCGCATGTCGTCCCGGGCGTTTTGCCCCAATCGGGACGGCGCGGGATGCCTCAGGGAATCAGTCGCCGCCGCCGCATGTCCTCCAGGTGCGCGAGCAGGACCTCGTCCGATCTCAGGACCATCTGCCCGAAGCCGGCCTGCCGCGCCTTGGTCACATCGAAGATGGCGTCCTTCTCGACATGGAAGATGAAGTCGCCGAAGGCCCCAGGTGCGATCCGCTCGGGATCGGCCTCGGCCAGTCCTTCGTGTTGCGCCAGCGTCTGCCAGAGCGGCTTCAGCGCGGTCAGGCGCTGGGCCAGGGAGATGGGTTGCGGCTCGCCCACGTCCAGCCCGAACCAGTCGGCCAGCTGTGGCCAGACGTGACTCCAGCGAAAGACATCGCCGTTGGTGAGGTTGAAGGCGCCATCGCGCTGCTCTTCGGCGGCCCAGACCGCGGCTTCGCCCAGCAGCGGCGCGGCGGTGACGTTGACCAGGGCGCCGCGATAGGCCTGCTCGGTTCCGGGGAATTGCATGGCGGTGCCGGTCGCCTTGCACAAGGCGCCGTAGAGACCGATCAGGTTGCCCAGGTTCATGGCCGAACCCAGTGAGTGACCGATGACGATGTCGGGGCGCAGGGCGGTCCACCGGATGCCGTCGGCCTCCAGGCTGCGCACGAAGTCTTCATGGCGGAAATAGAGGTTGGGCGGGAAGTGGCGGCTGTCATCCTCGCGGGCTGGGGTCTTGTACACCCCCAGGTGGGCGCCGTAGATCTTGCCGCCCTGGACGAAGGTGATGCGGGCCAGAGGCGCGCCAGCGCTACGCAATGCGGCGATCAGGTTCTCCAGCATGGCGGCGTTTTCGTCCGCTTCGACGCCCGGGTCGGGGTTGGGCTTGAGGGCGCTGTAGAAGAGATGGGTCACGCCGGCGAGATCGACCTTGGCCGCGGCCAGGCTGGCCGGGTCCAGCAGGTCAGCGGTCAGATGAGGAAAGCGACTGGGTGCCTGTCGCGAGCGGCCGACGGTGATGATGGACCAGCCGGCCTTGGCGAAGGCTTCTAGCACGGCCTGGCCGATGATGCCGCTGGCGCCGGCGATGAGGAGTTGTCGTGCGGTCATGGGGTCTCCCGATAGCGTGGGTGGGCTGATGAAGGGGAGACCCAGGCAGAGGGCGATTTGTCCCCGTGTCGGGCTGGACGGTAGACAGACGAATGCCGGTGTCCTGCCCGCGCAAGCAGGGCTACTGTGAGAGCACTGCCTGCTGCCGCGGAGGACCTTGCCTTGACCCACCCGTCCCGTACGCCTGCCGTCCTTCAATCCTTGCTCGGCGAACTGGTCACTGCCCTGGATCTGTCTACCGCCCAGGCGGCAAACCTGCAGGTCCAGGGCAGCGACAGCCTGGACTCGTGCTTTCCGGTCAGCGAACTGGCCACGGCGGCGATCGGGGTCGCCGGCCTGGCCGCCGCCGACCTGCTGGCCGAGGGGGCACCCGCAGGTCCGGTGCAGGTGGACCGGCACCTTGCCGCGGCCTGGTTCAAGACCTCCCTGCGTCCCCTGGGCTGGGAATTGCCCGCTGTGTGGGATCCCGTCACCGGCGATTACCGTACCCGCGACGGCTGGCTAAGGTTGCACGCCAATGCGCCTCATCAACGGGAGCGCGCCCTCGCCGTGCTGGGCTGTGCCAACAACCAGGCCGACGTCGCCGAGGCCATGGCCCACTGGACTGGCGAAGCCTTGGAGACGGCCATCGTCGCGGCAGGCGGCTGCGCGGCGAGGCTGCGTACCCAGGTGGAATGGCAGGCGCATCCCCAGGGGCAAGCGGTGCGCGCCGAACCCCTGATCGCCCAGGAATGGACAGCCATTGCCACCGCGCGCGACTGGCGCCCCGATCCGCAACGTCCCTTGCGGGGCATTCGCGTCCTCGACCTGACCCGCATCCTCGCCGGACCCATCGCCACCCGCCTGCTGGCCGGGCTGGGCGCCGAGGTGCTGCGGATCGATCCACCCGACTGGGACGAACCGGCCCAGGGGCCCGAGGTGACCCTGGGCAAGCGCTGCGCGCGCTTGGACCTGCGCCGGCCGGCCGACCGGCGGGTGTTCGAAGCCTTGCTGGAGGAGGCGGATGTCCTGGTCCACGGCTATCGCGCCGACGCTCTAGAGCGGCTCGGCTATGGTGCCGCCGAGCGCCGGGCATTGAATCCGGCGCTGATCGACGTGTCCCTGTGCGCCTACGGCTGGAGCGGGCCCTGGGCCCTGCGGCGTGGCTACGACAGCCTGGTGCAGCTGTCCTGCGGCATCGCCGCGGCCGGGCGCGACTGGCAGCAGGCGCAGCAGCCGGTGCCGCTGCCGGTCCAGGCCCTCGACCATGCCACCGGCTACCTGATGGCGGCCGCCGTCATCCGGGGACTCACCGGCCGCCTGCGTGAGGGTTGTACGCTGAGTGCGCGCCTGTCGCTGGCGCGTACCGCCTGCCTGCTGACCGAGCATCCCGCCGTGGCCAGCGCACCCCTTTATACCGGCGTGCAGGACGCCGACTACGATGCCACCCCCGAGCCCACCGCCTGGGGGCCGGCGCTGCGGTTGCGCCCGCCGCTGCAGATCGGTGACCTGCGCCTGCACTGGCCGCGGCCGGCTACGCGACTGGGATCCGCGAGTGCGGCCTGGTCGACCGCAGGCTGAGCGGGTCAAGTCTCCAGGCAATAACCCACCCCATAGATCGACCGAATCAGCTCGCAGTCCGGGTCGAGGCGGTGCAGCTTGCGGCGGACGTTGCGCACGTGGCTGTCGACGGTGCGGTCGGTGAGGATGCGGTAGTCGGTGTGCAGGTGGTTGAGCAGCTGGTCGCGCGAGAGCACCTTGCCGGGGTGCTGGGCCAGGGTCGCCAGCAGGCGGAATTCCACCGGGGTCAGCTCCAGCGGCCGCCCGTTGAAGCTGGCCTGGTAGGTCTCGGTGTCCAGCTGCAGGCCGCTGGGTGCGGGCCGGCCGTCCGGCACGCTGCTGCGGCGCAGCACGGCCTTGACCCGGGCCACCACCTCGCGCGGGCTGAAGGGTTTGCAGATGTAGTCGTCGGCGCCCAGTTCCAGGCCGAGCAGGCGGTCGATCTCGTCGACCCGGGCGGTGACCATGATGATCGGCAGGACGCTGAAGGTGCGTACCGCGCGGCAGATTTCCAGGCCGTCGAGGCCGGGCAGCATCAGGTCGAGCAGCAGCAGGTCGGGTGGCGTGGCGCGGAGGGCGACCAGGGCCTGTTCGCCGTCGGCGTGCCAGTCGCAACTGAAGCCGGCGGCCTTGAGGTAGTCACCCAGCAGGGCGGCGAGCTTGGGTTCGTCTTCCACCAGCAGGATGGTCTGGCTCATGCCGGGCTCCGGTCAGCGAGGGCGGGCAACCGCAGTTCGAGCCAGAGGCCGCCAAGCGGTGATTCCCTGGCCTGCAGCTGACCGCCATGCACCTCGGCGATGCCGCGACAGATGGCCAGGCCCAGGCCGGCGCCGCCGCTGCGGCGGCTGCGCGAGCCTTCGACGCGGTAGAAACGCTCGAACAGCCGTTCGCGGTCGGTCGCGGGAACGCCGGGCGCGGAGTCCTGCAGATCGACCTGCAGCCGGTTGCCGACCGGGCGCGCGGCAAGGTGCACCTGACCAGGGGCTTCGGTGTACCTCAGGCTGTTCTCCAGCAGGTTGTAGAACAGCTGGCCTAGGCGCGCCTCGTCGCCGCGGATCAGCAGCGGGGCGTCCGGCAGCTCCAGCCGCAGTTCCAGGCCGGCCTGGCGATAGCGCGGGCGCCAGGCATCGGCGGTCAGCGCCAGCAGGGTCGCCAGGTCCAGCGGTTCGTGGCGGTAGGTGGGGCCGCCGACTTCGGCCAGCGACAATTCGAAGAGATCGTCCACCAGCTTGTTCAGCGAGCCGACCTCGGTCTGCAGCGACTTCAGCCCGCTGACATCCAGCGGGCGGATCCCGTCCTCCATGGCTTCCAGTTCACCCCTGAGCACCGCCAGGGGCGTCCGCAACTCGTGGGAGATGTCGGCCATGAAGGCGCGGCGCTGCAGCTCGTTGCTGGCCAGGACGCGGGCCAGGCGGTTGAAGTCCTGGGCCAGCTGGCCGGCCTCGTCGGCGGAGCGGATGGGTAGCTGGATGCCGTAGTCGCCGGCCGCCAGGCGATGGGTGGCGGCGGCCACGGTGCGGATCGGGCGCAGCAGGGTGCGGGCGATCCACCAGGCCAGGGCGGCGGCCAGCAGCAGGCAGACGAAGGCGATCACCAGGCTGGAGCGGATCTGGCTCTGCTGGAAGCGGCGGTCGCCGTCGCTGATGACGGCCTCGAAGGGCGTCAGCGCCAGCCAGCCGACCACCCGGCCCTGCCAGTGGATGGCCCGCAACAGCGGGACGGGCGGCAGGTCGCGAAAGCCGATCAAGTAGCGATGCTCGGCATCCAGCAGCGAGAAGCGCAGAAAGGCGCCGGTGAGATCCGACACCGGCGGGGAGGGGCGGACGCTGGTATTGGCGGGCAATTCCGGGCGCAGCAGCTGGATCCAGGCCTCGGGCGGGTGCTGGTTGAGCAGGAAATTCCAGTCGCCATGCTCGGCGTAGGCATGCTCGAAGCGCGGCACCAGGGCATCCAGCCGCTGTTCGGCCTGGCCGTTGAGATAGCCAAGGAAATCCCGCGAGAAACTTAAGTAAGAGGCCAAGGCCATGCCCAGCACGGCGAAGGCGCAGAGCGCCAGGGCGGCGAGGAAGACCTTGGCTGAGAGGGACAGGCGAAGCAGGCCCATGCGGATCTCGACGGCGGAAGGTAGGGGCACGCTAGCAGCTCCACGGGTGGCTGTCAGGGGGCGTCGGCCAGGCGCGCGGCCTGCCAGTCGCCACCCAGCGCCATCTGCAGCTGGACACTGGTTACCAGCTGGCTGGATTCCAGTTGCAGCAGGCTCTGCTCCTGGCTCAGCTGGGTCGCCTGGGTGGTGGCCACGTCCAGGTAGTCGATGATGCCGGCCTCGTACTGGTCGCGGGTCACGCTGGCCGAATCGCGGGCGGCGGCCACGGCGCGGCGCTGGGCGGCGAGTTCGGGGCCGAGCACGTGCAGCGCCACCAGGTCGTCCTCCACCTCGCCCAGGGCGGTGAGCACCGTCTGGCGGTAGCTCGCCACCTTGGCGTCATAGGCAGCGCGGGCCTGGTCGACGCCGGCGCGGGTGGCGCCGAAGTCGAACAGGGTGCCGGAGAGGGTCGGTCCCAGTGACCAGAAGCGGCTCGGCGTCTTGAGCAACTCGCCGAGCAGGCTGCTCTGGTAGCCGCCGCTGGCGCTCAGGGTCAGGTCGGGGTAGTAGGCGGCGGTGGCCACGCCGATGGCGGCATTGGCGGCGGCCACCTGGCGCTCGGCCTGGGCGATGTCCGGACGGCGCTCCAGCAGGGCGGTGGGCAGGCCGGCGGGAATGTCCGGCAGCCGGGCCTGCCACCGGGGATCGGCGGCCAGGGCGAAGTCCGCGGGCGGCTTGCCCAGCAGCAGGGCGATGGCGTGTTCCAGCTGGGCGCGCTGGGTGGTCAGGGCCAGCCGATTGGCGTCGGCGCTCTCCAGCTGGGTCCGTGCCTGGGCGAGATCGGCACGGGAGGCGAGCTGTTCGTCGTACTTGTTCTGGATCACCGCGAGATAGCGCCGGTAATCGGCCAGGGTCTGCTCATAGAGCGCCAGGCGCCGATCCAGCACGCGCAGCTGGAAGTAGTCCTGGGCCAGTTCCGCCTGGGCGCTGAGGGTGGCGTTGGCCAGCTCGGCGGCGCTGGCCTGGGCACTGGCGCGGTCTTCTTCCAGGGTGCGGCGCAGCCGGCCCCAGAGGTCCAGGTCCCAGCTCAGGCCGAGACTCAGGCTGTCGGCGTTCCTGACCGTGGCGCCGCCGGCACTGGTACTGCCGCTGTCGCTGTCGCTGCTGCTGGAGTTTTCGCTGCGGGTGGTCTTGGCGTCCAGGGTGGCGCTGGGCAGGGTCTCGGCGCGGCTTTCGCGGACCAGGGCGCGTGCCTGGCGATAGAGCGCCTGGTACTGGGCGACGTTCTGGTTGGAGACCGCCACCTGGGTCAGCAGGGCGCTGAGCTGGGGATCGTCGTAGCGTTGCCACCAGGCGCCCTTGGCCTGGTCGTCGCGCGGATGGGCGGCCTTCCAGCCGGCCGCCTCCTTGAATTGCGTCGACAGCGGGGCGCTGGGCCTTTGGTAGTCGGGCCCCACGGTGCAGCCGGCAAGCAGGGTCAGCAGGAGCAGCGGGGGCAGGAGGCGCAGGAGCGGCATGGTCGTTACCTTCAGGCCGCGGCGCGGCGCAGATGCTGGCGCCAGAACCGGCGGCTGGCGCGGCTCAGGCGGTCGAGACAGAGGAACACCACCGGGGTGGTGAAGAGGGTCAGCACCTGGCTCAGGGCCAGGCCGCCAGCGATGGCCAGCCCCAGGGGCTGGCGCAGGGCGTCGTCGCCGCCGCTGCCCAGCGCCAGCGGCAGGGCGCCGAAGAAGGCTGCCAGGGTGGTCATCAGGATCGGCCGGAATCTCAGCCGGCAGGCCTCGCGGATGGCGGCCTCGGGCGAGAGGCCGCGGTCGCGCTCGGCGACCAGGGCGAAGTCCACCAGCAGGATGGCGTTCTTCTTGACGATGCCGATCAGCAGCAGGATGCCGATCAGGGCGATGAGGGTCAGCTGGGTGCCGGTGGCTAGCAGCAGCAACAGGGCGCCGACCCCGGCCGAGGGCAGGGTGGAGAGAATGGTCAGCGGATGGATGTAGCTCTCGTAGAGCATGCCCAGCACCAGGTAGATGGCCGCCAGGGCCGCGGCCACCAGCCAGGGAATCTGCGCGACCAGGGTGGCGAAGGCCTGGGCGGTGCCCTGGAAGCCGGACTGGATCTCTCGCGGCAGGCCGACCTTGACCAGCGCCGCCTGGATCGCCCGCTGCGCCTGTTCCAGGGATACCCCGTCGGCCAGGTTGAAGGCCAGGGTGCTGGTCGCCATCTGGCCCTGGTGCGCCACCGCCAGGGGGGCATTGCCGCCGGCGAAGCGGGCGAAGGCGGCCAGCGGGACCTGGGCGCCGCTGCCGGTCACCACGTACAGCTGCTTGAGCACCTCGGGGTCCTGGGTGTAGGCCGGCGCCAGCCCCAGCACCACGTGGTACTGGTTGAGGGTGCGATAGAGGGTGGCCACCTGGCGCTGGCTGAAGGCGTTGTCCAGCAGGGTGTCGAGGTCCTTGACGCTCACCCCCAGGCGACTGGCCGCGGCGCGGTCGATCTCCAGGCGCACCTCCTGGCCGCCGTTCTGCGCATCGGAATCCACCCCGGTGAGTTCCGGTAGGGTCTTGAAGGCGGCTTCCACCTTGGGTGTCCAGCGGCGCAGTTCGTCGAGGTCGTCGGCCTGCAGGCTGAATTGATAGGTGGCGTTGGCGCTGCGCCCGCCGACCCGCAGATCCTGGGCCGGCATGAGGAACAGCTGGATGCCGGCATGGCGGCTGCCAAGCTGGCTGAGGCGATTGGCGATCCGCTGGGCGCTGTCCTTGCGCTCGCTGTAGTCCTTGAGGCGGATGAAGAATTGCGCCGAGTTGCGCGAGCCGAACATGCCGCCGCCCGTGGAGGCCATCACCGCCGCTACGTCGGGATCGTCACGCAGGCGGGCGGCGATCTCCTTCACATGGGGCGCCAGGGCCTGGTAGGAGATGCTCTGGTCGGCGCGGATGGCGCCGAGCACCACCCCGGTATCCTGGTCCGGAAAGAAGCCCTTGGGCACCACCACATAGAGGTAGACGTTGAGCCCCACGGTCAGCGCCAGGCTCGCCAGGGTCAGCAGCGGGTGCCGCAGCACCCCGTCCAGGCCGCGCAGGTAGCCGCCTTGCAGGCGCGCCAGGCCGTTCTCGATCCACCGATAGAGCGCCGGCACCGGTGCTGCGGGTGAGCGCTCGCGCAGTACCCGCGCGCAGAGCATGGGGGTGAGGGTCAGCGACAGCAGCATGGAGATGACCAGGGCCACGCTGAGGGTCACGGCGAATTCGCGGAACAGCCGGCCGACGATGCCGCCCATGAGCAGCAGCGGGATGAAGACGGCGATCAGCGACAGCGTCATGGACAGCACGGTGAAGGCCACCTCGCGGCCGCCGATCAGTGCCGCGCGCAGCGGACCGCGACCTAGCTCGCGGTGGCGGGTGACGTTCTCCAGCACCACGATGGCGTCGTCCACCACGAAGCCGGTGGCGATGATCAGCGCCATCAGCGACAGGTTGTCCAGGCTGTAGTCCAGCAGGTACATGACCGCGCAGGTGCCGATCAGCGACAGCGGCAGGGCCACGGCGGGTACCAGGGTGGCCCGCAGGTCGCGCAGGAAGACGAACACCACCGCGATCACCAGCAGCATCGCCACCAGCAGGGTCTCCTCGGTGGAGTGCAGCGAGGCGCGGATGCTGGCGGAGCGGTCGATCACCGGCACCAGGTCCACGTCACCCGGCATTAAGGCCTGCAGGACCGGCAGCTGGGCCTTGATGGCGTCCAGGGTCTGCAGCATGTTGGCGCCGGCCTGGCGGGTGACGCCGAGGGTCACCGAGGGCTGGCCGTTCAGCGAGCCGCTGACGTAGATATCCTCGACCGTGGCGTAGACCCGCGCCACGTCGCTCAGCCGCAGCGCGGCGCCTTGCTGGTAGCCGACGATCAACTGCGCATAGTCCGCCGCCTGCTCCAGCTGGCCGTTGCTCTCAATGGACCAGGTCTGGCCCTCGGCATGCAGCACGCCCTTGGCGCCATGGGTGGTGGCGTTGGCGATGGCCGCGCGCACGCTGTCCAGGGCGATGCCGGCATGGGCCAGTTGCTGGGGCTGCAGGTCGATGCGGATCGCCGGCAACGAACTGCCGCGGATCGATACCTGGCCGACGCCCTGCACCTGGGCGATTTTCTGCTGCAGGATGCTCGACGCCAGGTCATAGAGTTCACCCGGGCTGCGCGTCTTGGAGGTGAGCGCCAGCATCAGGATCGGCGATTCCGTGGGATTGGCCTTGCGATAGGTGGGCAGGCTGGGCATGCCGCTGGGCAGCAGGCTGCGGGCGGCGTTGATGCCGGCCTGGACGTCGCGGGCGGCGCCGTCGATGTTGCGCGACAGGTCGAATTGCAGGATCAGGGTGGTGGCGCCCTGGCTGCTGCTGGAGGTCAGCTCGGTGATTCCGGCGATCTGGCCGAGGCTGCGCTCCAGCGGCGTGGCCACGGTGGCGGCCATGGTCTCGGGGCTGGCGCCCGGCAGGCTGGCGGTGACCACGATGGTGGGGAAGTCCACCTTGGGCAGCGGCGCCACCGGCAAGCGGGCGTAGCCGAGCAGGCCGAGCAACAGCACCGCCAGACTCAGCAACAGGGTGGCGACCGGCTTGAGCACGAACAGGCGGATGGGATTCATCGTCCGCCGCTCCGCTGCCAGCGCCGCCCCAGACGTTCGCCGAGGCTATCGAAGACCAGGTAGATCACCGGCGTGGTGTAGAGGGTGAGCACCTGGCTGACCAGCAGCCCGCCGACGATCACCAGCCCCAGCGGCCGGCGCAGTTCGGCGCCGGAGCCACTGGCGAACATCAGCGGCAGGGCGCCGAGCAGGGCGGCCAGGGTGGTCATCAGGATGGGTCTCAGGCGCAGCAGGCAGGCGCGGTGAATGGCCTCCCGCGGCGCCAGGTGCAGTTGCTGGCGTCCCTCCAGGGCGAAGTCCACCATCATGATGGCGTTCTTCTTGACGATGCCGATCAGCAGCACCACGCCGATCAGGGCGATCAGGGAGAACTCGGTGCCGGTCAGCAACAGCAGCAGCAGGGCGCCGATCGCCGCTGAGGGCAGGGTGGAAAGGATGGTCACCGGGTGGATGAAGCTCTCGTAGAGCACCCCCAGCACGATGTACATCACCACCACCGCGGCCAGGATCAGCCACAGGGTATTGCCGGCCGCCTGCTGGAAGGCCTGGGCCGCGCCCTGGTATCTCAGGGTGACGCTGCTCGGCGCCTGGGCCTCGCTCAGGCACTCGGCGATGGCCTGTTGCGCCTGCTCCAGGGAGTAGCCGTCGGCCAGGTTGAAGGACAGCGTCACCGCCGGGAATTGTCCCAGGCGCGTCAGTGCCAGGGCGCCGGGGCGCTGCTCGATGCGGGCGATGTCGGTGAGGCGCACCAGGCCCTTGGGACTGCTGCTGGTGGTTGCCGTACTGGTGCTGGTGCTGGTGCTGGTGCCGCTGGTGTTGGCGGTAGTCGCGGGCGCCAGATAGATGTCGCCAAAGGCCGCCGGGGTCTGCCGGAAGGCACCGGGCACCTGCAGCACCACCCGGTACTGGTTGGCCTGGGTGAAGATGGTGGAGATCAGCCGTTGGCCGAAGGCGTTGTAGAGCGCGGTGTCCACGTCGGCGGCGGTGATGCCGAAGCGCGCGGCGGCGGCGCGGTCCAGCTCCACCTGGGCGGTCAGGCCCTGGTCTTCCAGGTCGTCGAGCACGTCGCGCAGTTCCGGCCGTGCCTGCAGGCGCGGCATCAGCCGCGGCAGCAGGGCAGCCAGCCGGGTGCCGTCGGCATCGTCCAGGGTGAACTGGTACTGGCTGGGCGTGAGCTGGTCGTCCACCGTCAGCTCCTGGTTGGCTACCAGGTCCAGGCGAATGCCGGCCACGCCTGCGGCGGCCCGCTTGAGGCGCTGGATGATGGCCGGCGCCCGCTCGCTGCGCTCGTCGAAGGGCTTGAGCTGGATCTGCAGGCGGCTCTGGTTGAGGGTGGCGTTGCTGCCGTCGACGCCGATGGTCGAGGTGACCGTGGCCACCGCGGGATCGGCCAGCACCTGTTGCACCAGCTCCTGTTGGCGGCGCGCCATGGCGTCGAAGGAGACATCCTGGGAGGCGCGGGTGAAACCGACGATCAGCCCGGTGTCTTCGCCGGGAAAGAAGCCCTTGGGCACCAGCAGATAGAGCAGGGCGGTCAGCGCCACGGTGGCCACGGCCACCAGCAGGGTCAGCCGCTGGTGATCCAGCACCACGCTCAGGGTGCGGTCGTAACCCGCTACCAGGCGTTCGAATTGCCGCTCGCCCCAGCGCGCGAAGCGGCTCTGGCGCTCCGGCGGCACGTGCTGCAGCAGCCGGCCGCAGAGCATCGGCGTGAGCGTCAGGGAGACGAACATGGAGACGAGGATGGCCACCGCCAGGGTGATGGCGAATTCGCGGAACAGCCTACCCACGACATCGCCCATGAACAGCAGCGGGATCAGCACGGCGATCAGCGAGAAGGTCAGGGAAATGATGGTGAAGCCGATCTCGCGAGAACCGCGCAGCGCTGCCTGCAGCGGCGGCTCGCCGTCTTCCAGGTGGCGGGCGATGTTCTCCACCACCACGATGGCGTCGTCGATGACAAAACCGGTGGCGATGGTCAGGGCCATCAAGGTCAGGTTGTTCAGCGAAAAGCCAGCGAGATACATGATCCCGAAGGTGCCCACCAGCGACAGTGGCACCGCCAGGCTCGGGATCAGGGTGGCGGTGACGTTGCGCAGGAACAGGAAGGTCACCATCACCACCAGGGCGATGGACAGCAGCAACTCGAATTGCACGTCGGCAAGCGAGGCGCGGATGGTCTGGGTGCGGTCGGCCAGCACCGTCAGCTGCACGTTGTCGGGCAGGGCGGCACGGAGCTTGGGTAACTGTTTCTGGATGGCGTCGACCACGCCGATGACATTGGCCCCCGGTTGGCGCTGGATGTTGATGACTATGGCCGGTCGGCCGTTGGCCGTGGCCGCCAGGTAGGCGTTTTCCGGCGCCTCCTCGACGGTAGCCACGTCCTTGAGGCGCAGGGCGGCGCCCTGCGCGTAGCTGAGCACCAGCTCGCCGTACTCGGCGGCGCTGCGCAACTGGTCGTTGGCGTCGATGGTGATGGAGTGGTCGGGGCCGTCGAAGCCGCCCTTGGAGCCGTTGACGTTGGCGGCGTTGACCACCGTGTAGACGTCTTCCAGGGTCAGGCCGTGGGCGGCCAGGGCCTTGGGGTCGACATCGATGCGCACCGCCGGCTGCTGGCCGCCGGCCAGGCTCACCAGGCCGACCCCGGAGATCTGCGACAGCTTCAGCGCCAGGCGGGTGTTGACCAGGTCCTGCACCTGGGTCAGCGGCAGGCTGTCGGAGGTGGCGGCCAGGGTCAGCACCGGGGCGTCGGCGGGATTGACCTTCTTGTAGGTGGGCGGATTGGGCAGATCGTCCGGCAGATAGCTGTTGGCGGCGTTGATCGCGGCCTGCACCTCCTGCTCGGCGACGTCCAGCGACAGGCTGAGATCGCATTTCAGGGTAATGACCGAGGCGCCGGCCGAGCTGGTGGAGTACTGCTGCGCCAGGCCGGCCATCTGTCCCAGCTGGCGTTCCAGCGGCGCGGTCACCGCGGTGGCCAGCACCTTGGCGCTGGCGCCGGGGTAGAGAGTGGTCACCTGGATGATGGGATAGTCCACCTCCGGCAGCGCCGAGATGGGCAGCAGGCGATAGCCGAGCAGGCCGGCGAACAGCACCGCCACCATCAGCAGCACCGTGGCCACCGGTCGCTGGATGAACAGCCGTGACGGATTCATCGGCGAGCAGCCGCCGCCGGCGCGCCTTCCACGCGGACCTGGGCGCCGTCGCGCAGGTGGTCGATGCCACGGATGACCACCCGTTCATCGCCCGCGAGTCCCTGGGTGATGGCCAGCCGCTCGCCCAGCGTTGGTCCGGTGGTCACGCTGCGTCTTTGCACCCTGTCATCGGCGCCCACCACATAGACGAAGCTGCCGTCGCTGCCCAGCTGCACCGCGGCGGCGGGGACCACCACGGCGTTCTTCAGGGTGTCGGTCTGCAGGCGCACGTTGACGAACTGGTTGGGATAGAGCTTCTCGTCCGGGTTGGCGAACACTGCCTTGAGCTTGAGGCTGCCGGTGCTGGTGTCGATCTCGTTGCTGATGAACTTCAGCGCGCCCTTGGCCAGCGTCGCACTGTCCAGCTGGCCGAGCGCGGTGACCGGCAGCGCCTGGCCCTGGCGGACCTTGGGCAGCAGGCTGGCAAGCGTCGCCTGGGGCAGGCTGAAGGTCACGGCGATGGGATCGGTCTGGGTGATGCTGACGAGGCCGGTGGTGTCGCCGGCCGCGAGGTAGTTGCCCGGGTCCACCAGGCGCAGGCCGACATAGCCCTCCAGCGGCGCCGTGATGCGGGCGTACTGCAGATTCAACTGGGCGGCGGCGATCTGCGCCTGGTCCGCCTGCACTGCGCCCTGGTACTGGCCCACGGTGGCGACCTGGGTATCCAGCTCCTGTTTGGCCAGGGAATCCTTGGCCACCAGCCGGCGATAGCGCTCCAGGGTCAGCTGAGCACTCTTGAGCTGCGCCTGGTTCTGTGCCAGGTCACCGCGATATTGATCCAGGGTGGCCTGGTAGGGCCGCGGATCGATCTGCGCCAGGAGCTGGCCCTTCTTCACCCGCTGCCCTTCGGTGAAGAACACCCGCTCCAGCTGACCGGCCACCCGGGTGGTCACCGTGACGCTGGCGTTGGCCACCACGGTGCCCAGGGCGGTGAGGGTGACCGGCACATCGGCATGCCCGGCCTGGCCCACCGCCACGGTGATCGGCTGGCCTTGCCCGGTGGCCGCGCCCCAGGCCCGACCGCCATGGCTGCCATGCGCAGCGCTGCCGGCATCGGTCGAACGCCCGTGCAGCACCAGCCCCAGCGCCACGGCGGCACCGACCAAGACCACGACGACGAGAATGCGGGATTTCCTGCTCATGCCTGCCAGACCTGACTGATATAGCGGTCAGGCTGCTGGGCAAATGTGCAGGAAATATGGAAAGGGCGCTCAGCCGCCCAGGTAGGTGGCGGCCGAGCGCAGCGAAGCCCAAGGGCTCCGCTGACGTCTATCCCGCGTCAATCCAGATCGGCCGCCGAATGCCGTTCGGCCAGTTGCTCGCCCGGCTCGCCCCAGGTGCGATTGACCCGCCGACCGCGCTGCACTGCCGGCCGTGCGGCGATGGCCTGGGCCCAGCGCTGCACGTGGCTGTAGTCCTGCACGGAAAGGAATTCCGCGGCGTTGTACAGCTGGCCCAGCACCAGGTTGCCGTACCAGCTCCAGATGGCGATGTCGGCGATGCCGTAGTCCTCGCCGGCCACGTAGCTGCGCTCGGCCAGCAGGCGGTCGAGCACATCGAGTTGGCGCTTGGCTTCCATGGCGTAGCGGTTGATGGGGTATTCGAGCTTTTCCGGGGCGTAGGCGTAGAAATGCCCGAAGCCGCCGCCGAGGAAGGGCGCCGAGCCCATCTGCCAGAACAACCAGTTCAGCGTCTCGGTGCGACCGGCGTGATCCTTCGGGATGAAGGCGCCAAAGCTGTCGGCGAGATAGAGCAGGATGGCGCCGGACTCGAAGACCCGTAGCGGCTCGGCGCCGCGGCGATCCACCAGGGCCGGGATCTTGGAATTCGGATTGATCTCGACGAAGCCGCTGGAAAATTGCTCGCCCTCGCTGATGCGGATCAGCCAGGCGTCGTATTCGGCGTCGCCATGTCCGGCCGCCAGCAACTCTTCCAGCAGGATGGTCACCTTCATGCCGTTAGGCGTGCCCAGCGAATACAGCTGGAAGGGATGCTCGCCGACCGGCAGCTCCTTGTCGTGGGTCGACCCGGCGATGGGGCGGTTGATGCTGGCGAAGTTGCCGCCGGAGGTGGTGGGGGTCCAGACGCGTGGGGGCGTGTAGGGTTCTCTCATGATGGCTCTGTCCTCGGTCGGCACGGATGGGTAGTTCGATCATAACCGAACTTTGCGCCAGGTCTGCTCAATGGCTCTCAAGCTGGCAACAAACCGGACCCAGGAAAGCCGCTCAGGCGTTCTGTTCGGTCAGGCGCTGCACCGTCAGGCTGCGGTACTGGCGCGGGGTCATGCCCTTGAGCTGGTGGAAGCGTCGATTGAAGTTGGAGATGTTGTTGAAGCCGGCCTCGAAGCAGATGTCGGTGACCGGCATGCTGCTGTGGGAGAGCATCTCGCAGGCCTTGCTGATGCGCAGGCTGTTGACGAATTCGATGAAGGTGCGCCCGGTGGCCTGGCGGAAGAAACGCGAGAAATAGGTGGGCGTCATGCCCAGGTGCTCAGCCACTTCTTCCTGGGTGAAATCGCGCTGGTAGTGATCGAAAATGAAATTCAGCGCCCGGTTGGTGCGATCCACCGCCTGTTCGCTGGCCGTGGCCGGCTCGACGCTGCCCGACAGCAGCTGATAGCGCTCCGAGGTGGCCAGTGCCTCCATCAGCACCAGGAAATGACCGAGTCGGGTGGCGCCGCCGCTCTCCGAAATCTGTTGCAGCAGTGCCTCGGCGCGGGCGATCAGCTGCGGATCCTGGAATTCGATGCCGTAGCGGGCGCGCTCCAGCAACGGCGCGAGGCCGCTGAGTTCGGGAAACACTGCGGTGGCGTTGTCCACCGTCTCGTTGGTGAAGTTGACCAGCATGTCGCGCTTGGCCACCACCTCGCCCTCGGCGACGCGGCTGATCCAGTTGTGCGGCAGGTGCGGCCCGGTGAGAAACAGGCTGCCCGGATAGAAGTTGCCGATGTAGTCGCCGATGAAGGCGGTCCCCGAACTGGCCACGATCAGGTGCAGCTCGTATTCCTTGTGGAAATGCCAGCGCACCAGCGGGCAGGGAAAGCCATGCTCCCGATAGATCACCGAGTGACCGCTCAGGTCTTCCATCAACTCATAGGAAGGATTGCGCTTGCGCAGGGACTGACTCATGGGCGACCCGCCAATCGAGGTGGTCCTGATCCTGGCCCTGTTCGCCCTGGCGCGCAACCCCGCATCAGCCCACCCGCAGGATAACCGCCGCGCGCAGCTTGCCGCGGCCGAAGCGACTCATCTTGTCGAACTCGGCGTGGGACACGGGGATGTGCTGGCAATCCAGTTCGCGGCGGTGCTGGCTGTGGTCGACATCGGGATCGTGCAGGTAGACGAAGTCCTCGTCGCAGTCGGTGACCAGCACCCAGTGCGGTCCCTTGGCCTTGGTCAGCCGGAAGGAGCTGATCAGCACCAGCGGGAAGGCGCCCTGGTTGACCCAGTGGGCGATGTCCAGGCGCGTCCGGTAGAGGCGCTCGATGGGCGACTGCTTGATCTCGGCGCTGAAGTCCTCGTGAACCAGGCGCATGACCTCCTTCTTCTCCTCGCTGCGCACGCCGTCGAGGAACAGGGGCCCCCGGGTATTGACCTGCAACGTGACCTTGAAGCCCCGGTGCAGTGCGGCCAGGGCCAGGCCATGGGGCCCGCAGCCGCCGTGGCCGGCGGTCATGTAGATGGTGGTGGCTTCGCGCCACAGCCGCAGTTCCTCGCGCCGTTCCAGCGGCCGGCCGGGCTGCAAGGCGCCCATGGCCATCAGCAGGCTGGCGGGACCGCAGGTGAAGTCGGTGGTCTGGCGATAGAAGGGCACCGGACGGGCCTGGCCTTCACGCGGCTGGCGGATGCGCTTCTCGAAGCGCAGGGCCTGGCTGTGATCTTCGTAGTAGTCCTCCACCGTGGCGAAGGGCAGATAGCCGTTGCGTTCATAGAGGGCGATGGCGGTTGCATTGTCCGGCCGGACTTCCAGGCGCAGGTAGGCGCAATCGCGCTCCACCGCTTCGGCTTCGGCAGCCTCCAGCAGGCGCTGGCCCAGGCGATGGCCGCGTGCCTCGGGATCGACGGCGATCGAATAGAGACGCGCCAGCGAGGTGTTCTGGTGGAACAGCACCAGGGCGTAGCCCGCCACCTGGCGATCGTTCTCCGCCAGGATCAGCACGGCGTTCGCCCGGGTGAGCATGTAGTGGAAATTGCGCCGGGAAAGGCGGTCATAGCTGAAGCAGCGCGCTTCCAGATCGACCAGCGCCGCCAGATCGTCCAGCCCGGCGGACCTGAGTGTGAAACTCATCGCGAAGGATTCTCCTGGAGCAGAGCGGGCAGCCTGGCATGGTTAAGCAACGGTTAATAGCACCCGCGTTACAACAGTTGGAGTGGTCCGGCGGCATCCGGGTTTCCGCCGGGACCACGCCCCGCAATCAGGAGGTCCAGTGAGCAAGCTGTATATCGTCGTGGAACGCAAGGAAGACTGGTCGTCCTACTATCCCAGCGAAGACGTCATCACCGCCCAGGAATACCTGGAGCAATCCAACGAACAGGACAATGGCAAACGCGTGCAGGTGATCAACCTCTGCCGCAGCCAGAAGTACCTCGGCCACGGCTACTACTGCTCGCTGCTCGCCGAAGCCCGGGGGCACAAGGTCATCCCCTCGGTGCGTACCATCAGCGAACTGGCGCGCAAGTCGCTCTATGGCCTGGCGCTGGAGGACCTGGACAAGCTGCTGACCAAGGCGCTGGCCGGCCATCCCTACGCCAGCGCCGACGGCTTCACCCTCACGCTCTATTTCGGCAATACCGACATCGCGCCCCTGCAGGATCTGGCGCGCCAGGTGTTCGAGGCCTTTCCCTGTCCACTGCTGCTGGTGGAATTCCGCCGCGACCGCGCGGGCTGGCACATCGGCGGCCTCAAGCTGGGCAGCATCCACAAGCTGCACGAACAGCAGGAAGATCAATTCGCCAACGCCCTCGACGGCTTCAGTCGCCGCGTCTGGCTCAAGCCGGGGCGGCGCGAAAAATACCGTTTCGACCTGGCCATCCTGCACGACCCCAAGGAAGCCTTTCCGCCGTCAGATGCCAAGGCGCTGAAGAATTTCGTGCGCGTCGGCAAGCACCTGGGGCTGGACGTGGAGCTGATCGAAAAGAAGGATTACGCACGGCTGGGTGAATTCGACGCCCTGTTCATCCGCGAGACCACCGCCATCGACCACCACACCTATCGCTTCGCCAAGAAGGCCGAAAGCGAGGGTCTGGTGGTGATGGACGATCCACGCTCCATCCTCAGATGCACCAACAAGGTCTACCTGGCCGACCTCCTGCGCGGCCACAAGCTGGACATGCCGGCGACCGAGATCCTCTACAAGGACAATCCCGGTCAACTCGAAGGCCTCGGCGAGCGCCTGGGCTTTCCGCTGGTGCTGAAGATCCCCGACGGCTCCTTTTCCCGCGGCGTCATCAAGGTCGAGGACGCGGCGCAGCTGCGCAAGGCCAGCGCCGAGCTGTTCGAGCGCTCGGTGCTGCTGCTGGCCCAGGAGTTCTTCTACACCGAATACGACTGGCGCATCGGCGTGCTCAACCAGGAGCCGATCTTCGCCTGCCAGTACTTCATGTCCAAGGGGCACTGGCAGATCTACGACCACAGCGCCAGCGCCACCGAGGTCAGCGGCGATTTCCGTACCCTGGCGGTGCAGGACGCGCCCCATGCGGTGGTCGAGCTGGCGGTGCGCACCGCCAACCTGATCGGCGATGGTCTCTATGGCGTCGATCTCAAGCAGGCGGGCGACAAGCTGGCGGTGATCGAGGTCAACGACAATCCCAACATCGATTGCGGGGTCGAGGACCTGGTGCTCAAGGACGATCTCTACGCCTTGGTGCTGGAGGAATTCATCCGGCGGCTGGAGTCGCAGCGCGGCGGACAGCCCTGGTAACGCGCCAGGGTCGCGGAGGGGTAGGTTGGGTTGAGCGGAGCGAAGCCCAACAGTCCAGGCTGACTCCGCTAGGTTGGGCTTCGACGGTAGAGCCGCCTCAGCCCAACCTACGGAAACGGGCTCAGGCGCCGTGGCACTTCTTGAATTTCTTCTCGCTGCCGCAGGGGCAGGGATCGTTGCGACCCACTTCCTTCAGCGGATTGCGCACCGGCTCCTGGGCCGGGCCATGATTGCAGTGCGGTCCATGCACATGATGCGCATGGCCATGATCGTGGTCATGGTCGTGATTGCAATCGGGACCGTGAACGTGTTGGTTCATCTCATAACTCCGGGATGTAGGCGCCAGGCACGAACTGCCCCTGGCGAGAAAAATGGACACTCCGTCCGAACAGCCAGCCGGTCTTCACCCGACCGCGCAGCCGATAGTTGATCGGCTGGTTGGGGTCTTCCAGCATGCGACCGACGTCCTTCACGTAGCGCCACAGATTGGTCTGCACCGGCACCGAGAAGCTGCGCTGACCATTGGCCGGGACCGACGAATGCAGGTTGGCGGTGCCCTGGGACAGCAGCAGATCGTTCAGGTAGACCGTATAGGCCAGGTTGCGCACGGGCAGGGTGCTGTTGTTGGGATTCTGGACGCGGAAGTGCAGCACGAAGTCCTGGCTCCACAGCCGTGCGCGGATCAGCTCCACGCCGGTCAGTTCGACCTGGGGCTCCTCATAGTTGCGCCCGAAGTAGGTACAACCGCCAAGGCTGCTCAGCAGGACGCCGAGCAGGGTGATGAACAAGGCCTGGCGAAGCATGCGGCACTCCCGTTTTCTGCGCAGTTTAACAAGCACCGATTGCTGCACAAGTCGGGGCCGCTTCGGCACAGGCTAACAAAAAAACGCCCGGGCCAGGCGACCGTGCGGGCTGGACCACTCCGGCGCGACGTTGCATCCTGCAGCTCTTGCCATGACCGAGGAGGTCGTCATGTCCGCCGTGCTCTATGAAATCGCCTTCCAGGGCGAGCTGGTCGCTGGCGCCGATGCGCAGCAGACCCGACAGAATCTGATGCGGCTGTTTCAGGCGGATGAACAGCGCATCGCCGTGCTCTTCTCCGGTCGCCGCATGATCATCAAGAATCGCCTCGACGCCACCACCGCCGAGCGCTATCGCGCCACCCTGGCCCAGGCCGGAGCGCGGGTCGAGGTGGCGCCCATGGCCGAGACGGGCGAGCCGACTGCGGCACCCGTCGAGGCGCGGGAGCCAGCCGCCACCGCGACCACCGTGGCGTCCGCCGCCGAGCGCGGGTCGCTGTCGGTCGCGCCCCGGGATGCCGTGATGGCGGCCTTCGTCGATGTCCAGGCACCGGATTTCGGCCTGGCACCGGTCGGCGCCGATCTGCAGGATGAGGCCGCGCCGGTGGCGCCGCCGCGGGTCGATCTGTCGTACCTGAGCCTGGCCCCGGTGGGCAGCGATCTGGGGCCGGCGTCCGAGGCGCTACCTGTGGCGGTGCCGGATACCGATCACCTGACGCTGGTCAGGGAATAAGCGTAGCCGGCGTTACAGGAAGCCGGCGCAGCACTTCTTGAACTTGGCGCCGCTGCCGCACAGGCAGGCGTCGTTGCGACCCGGCAACGGCCTGGCGGTCGGATCGAGAAAGTACCAGCGCCCCTCGCGCTGGACGAAACCCGAGCGCTCTTCATGGCGATGAGCGCCGCGCCCATCCTCCCAGCGCGCCACGAAGCTGACCCGCGCATGGTCAGGGTCGCCGGGCTCGGGGTGATGCTCAAGTACCTGCAACCCCTGCCAGCGACTGCCCAGACTCCAGGCCGTCAAGGCTTCCTTGTCCAGCAGCGCCTGCTGCGTGGGGGCCGTGGTGGCTACCAGATAGTCGATCAGCCCCAGCACATAGGCGCTGTAGCGCGAGCGCATCAGGCGCTCGGCATCGGGCGCCGGCGTGCCGGCATGAAAGGCGCCGCAACAGTCGCCGAGCGAGAGGTCCGAGCCACAGGGGCAGGGAGCCATGGAGTGCATTTCACCACCAGTACTTGCCGAAATTCTGCGGATTGGCCCAGAACCGGGCGTTGAGCCAGTCCGGGACCTGCTTGTAGTCGTGCAGATCATAGCTGAACAGGGTGACCACCTGACCGTCCCGGGCGAAGCGCTCGCTGGCCTGCAGGGCCAGGGCGTAGAAATCCGTCAGTTGCCATTCGCTGGCGGCCAGGTCCACCAGCACGGCCAGGTGCGAGGTATTGAGGTTGCGCAGGCCGCCGAGCAGTTCGCGGCCCGTTCGCAGCGGCAGATGCTCCAGGCAATCGGCGAGGATCACCAGATCGTAGCGTTCGGCCAGTAGGCTCGGCTCATCCAGGGGTACCGCGGCCTGCACCAGCTGGCAGTGGGGATGGGCCTCGGCATAGGCCTGCAGCGCCGGTAGCGGCTCGCGCGCCACGCAGAGCAGCCGTGCCGGTCGATGATGTTCGAGCAGGCCGGCCAGAGCCTGTTGCGGGGTACGGGACGAGAATATGTTTGCCATTAAGGGAACCCTAATCAAATCGCGATTGACTAAGCAACCAGCGTTGTCAAGACGTGTACGCCACCATTAGTCTGACAGCGCCATAAAACGAAAGACGAGCCTAACTCGCGGTACCTGGTCTATAGGAGACCCTTCATGAGCAAGAGCATCGCAAGGACAGCTTTACCCCTCATCCTGGCAAGCACCGTGCTGGCCGGTTGCGCGGGCGGCGTACAGAAATCCGATTGGCCGGTGTGCGCTGCGGTCGGCGCCCTGGTCGGCGGTGCGGCCGGCGCTACCCAGAGCGGTAATGTCGCCGGCATGGCGGCCCTGGGCATAGGTACCACCGCTGGCGCCTATTGCTGGGTGCACGGCAAGGGCAACGAGCAGGTCGCCCGCATGGAGCCCGCTCCGGCCCCGGCTCCGGCGCCCGCACCGGCTCCCGCGCCGGCACCGCTGCCCAAGCAGGAAGTGATCACCGCGCGTGATCTGCACTTCGCCTTCGATTCCGCCGCAGTCAGTCCGCAGGATCGTGCTCAGCTCGACGGTATCGCCGGTCGTCTGCGTGGCGAAGCCGCCAGCACTCGCCTGTCGATCACCGGCCACACCGACAGCAAGGGTACCGACGCCTACAACCAGCGTCTCTCCGAGCGTCGCGCCAAGTCGGTCAGCAACTACCTGGTCCAGGCCGGTGTGCCGGCAGCCAGCATCGTCTCCGTGAAAGGCATGGGCGAGCGCCAGCCGATCGCCACCAACGAGACCGCTGAAGGCCGTGCCACCAACCGCCGCGTCGAAATCCAGATCGACCGCGAGTGATGCATCGGCGGCGGACCCTGGTCCGCCGCCTTTACTTTTTCCGGCTCCAGGCGTTATGGTCCGATCCATCTCGTCCTCCTGCTGGAATCCATGAAAACCCTGTCCCTCACCGGCAAAGTCCTCCTCCTGCTGTTCTGGCTCGCCGCAGCCGCCGCTGTCGCCCTGCCTCTCGCTCGCCCGTTTCCCCAATTGCTTGCCCTGGTCGCCCTGGCCCTGCTACTGCTGCACCTGGGTGAGGTCTTCGCCAGCCGTCGTGCCCTGCGCCTGCGCCGCCATCCCTGGCTTGATCGTCTGAGCCTGCTGATCTTCGGCGCCTTTCATCGGCTGCCGCCCCAACTGCCGGGCGCCTGAGCGGCCTGCGACCTCAACGTCGGGCGCATCCTGACGACAGGCGCGTTATCATAGCGCCCAAGATCCATTACTGTAGATGCATACAGCGCTCGTCCGCCGGACGGGGCGCTGCTTTGCCATCGCCCGGAACCAGGCATGCTCAGCACCGAACTCAAGACCCAGATCCAGGGCGCCTACACGCGTTTCCTCGAAGCCAAGTCGCTCAAGCCACGCTATGGCCAGCGGCTGATGATCGCGGAGACCGCCAAGGGCCTGGGTGGCATCGCCCAGGACGAGGAGGGCCACCGCGAAGGCGAGCCCGCCGTGGTGGCGGTGGAGGCGGGTACCGGTACCGGCAAGACCGTGGCCTATGCCCTCGCCGCCATTCCCGTGGCCAAGGCGGCCGGCAAGCGGCTGGTGATCGCCACGGCGACGGTGGCGCTGCAGGAGCAGATCGTGCACAAGGACCTGCCGGACATCCTGCGCAACAGCGGGCTGTCCTTCAGCTTCGCCCTGGCCAAGGGCCGGGGGCGCTACCTGTGCCTGTCCAAGCTGGACATGCTGCTGCAGGAGGGCCAGGCGCAGAACGCCACCGCCCAGCTGTTTGCCGAGGATGGCTTCAAGATCGATGTGGACGAGGCGTCCAACGAACTGTTCGGCAAGATGATCGAGCGCCTGGCCGGCAATCGCTGGGACGGCGATCGTGACAGCTGGCGGGAAGCCATCGAGGACGTCCAGTGGTCGCGCATCACCACCGACCATAGCCAGTGCACCAATCGTCACTGCCCGAATTTCCAGCAGTGCGCCTTCTACCGGGCGCGCGAAGGCATGACCAAGGTCGATGTCATCGTCACCAACCATGACCTGGTGCTGGCCGACCTGGCCCTGGGTGGCGGCGCCATCCTGCCCGATCCCCGCGACACCCTCTATGTGTTCGACGAAGGCCACCACCTGCCGGACAAGGCCATCGGCCACTTTGCCCATTTCACCCGGCTGAGATCCACCGCCGAGTGGCTGGAGCAGATCGCCAAGAATCTCACCAAGCTGCTGGCCCAGCATCCGTTGCCGGGTGATCTCGGTCGCCTGGTCGAGCAGGTGCCGGAGCTGGCGCGGGAGATCCGCACCCAGCAGCAGTTCATGTTCACCGCCTGCGAAGCCCTGGCGGATTTTCGCGCGGGCGAGGACATGGAAGGCCGCGAGCGGCCGCGGCACAGATTCGTTGGCGGGGTGATCCCCGAAGACCTGCGCGAGATGGGCATCGAGCTCAAGAAAGGCTTCGCTAAGCTCACCGACCGGTTCACCCGCCTGACCGAGATGCTCAAGCAGGCCATGGACGGCGAGTCTAGCATTGGCCTCGCCAGCTACCAGGCCGAGGAGTGGTATCCGCTGTTCGGCAGTCTGCTGGCGCGCGCCCAGGGCAACTGGGAGTTGTGGACGGCCTTTACCTGCGAAGACCCGGAAGACAGCCCGCCCATGGCGCGCTGGATGACCCTTGCCGAAACGGGTTCGCTGTACGACATCGAGGTCAACGCCAGCCCCATCCTCGCCGCCGAGATGCTGCGCCGTCACCTGTGGAATGTCGCCTTCGGCGCCCTGGTGACTTCGGCGACCCTGACCGCCCTGGGCACCTTCGACCGCTTTCGCATGAGATCCGGCCTGCCGCGCTCGGCGGCCACCGCCGTGGTGCCCAGTCCGTTCCGTCACGCCGAGGCCGGGGTGCTGCGGGTACCGGATCTCAAGGCCGATCCGCGCAACGCCGCCGAGCACACCGCAGCCATCGTCCGCGAATTGCCGGCGATGCTCGAAGGCGCGCGTGGCGCCCTGGTGCTGTTTTCCTCGCGGCGGCAGATGCAGGACGTCTTCGACGGCCTGGAACGGGACTGGCGCAAGCGGGTGCTGATCCAGGGCAACCTGTCCAAGCAGGAGACCCTGAACAAGCACAAGAAGCGTGTCGACGATGGCGAGGCCAGCGTGCTGTTCGGCCTGGCCAGCTTCGCCGAGGGGGTCGACCTGCCCGGCGCCTACTGCGAGCATGTGGTCATCGCCAAGATTCCCTTCGCCGTACCCGACGATCCGGTGGAAGCCGCCCTGGCCGAGTGGATCGAGGCACGCGGCGGCAATCCCTTCATGGAAATCGCCGTGCCCGACGCCTCCTTGCGGCTGATCCAGGCCTGCGGTCGGCTGCTGCGCACCGAGCAGGACAGCGGCACCATCTCGCTGCTGGATCGCCGTCTGGTGACCCAGCGCTATGGCAAGGCCATCCTCAATGCGCTGCCGCCGTTCCGGCGGGAGATCCAGTAAGAGATTGCGGCCATGGCGGTCCGCCGAAGCGGCCGCTCCTACAGACACATCGGACCTTGT